>CAYUGP010000056.1:0-8825 GCA_964444315.1 uncultured Oscillospiraceae bacterium
GATGATGGTATAATACTACCATAAATGCATATCATGAGCACTAAGTATATTTACGAAAAGGAGACCACTTTTTATGCTTGAAGCAGTACTGGATCTTTTTAAAGATCCGTTCCCTTTCACGGAAGTCGAGGACAATGACTACAGGTCCTTTAAACTCACAGGAATGGATTTCTCCGTAAACGGCTATGAAGTCAAAGGAATAGGAAGAGCGTCCGTAATGAACGCTAAAGGAATGGCGGGACTCATGAAGATGTCCACTCTGATAATCAACCCCATCGATGTGGATGCCCCGCTCCTTTCCATCGACATCATAAAAGCCATGGGAAACATCATCCTCTTCGCTGAGATGTACGACAGCTGCCTTTCTTTCAGCCTCGATGAAGAGCCTTTCAGGAAGATCTGTGAAAAGTACTCTTACCTCAGTGACAATGAAATGGGACAGCACTGGTACGACGATATACGCTATGACGTATCCGTCGCAAAAAAAGTCCCGTCAAAACATGCGGAGGATATAGAAGCGCTGAGCGAAGAATACGCTAAAGCCTATCTGCAGCTCCTCAAAGGCGCGGATCCCTGCGACCGGGATGCAAAACTGGTCAAAGCAAGAGCCTACTCCCACGGGCTCGTGGAACAGGGCGGTGCTGCAACGGACAGCTTCCTCAAGAGCTGGGTCAAGGAAAAAACTCAGGATATCTTCGACAAAATATTGTTCGGATGATATACGCTAAAAGATTTACAGGAAAGAAGGTATTATCAAAATGAAAGTATTACTTGCAGGAGCCTTCGGGAATCTCGGCTTCGAGATACTGAAAGCGCTCACTGAGCAGGGCCACGAAGTGGTCGCTGCAGACCTTAAGGAAAAGGAAAACAACGGACTTGAAGGAAAGTATGTTTTCAAAGCCATCGACGCCACCAAAGCCGAGACGCTCAAGGGGATCTGCGACGGTGCCGACATAGTCATCACCACCATGGGCCTGACCGGGGCATCTACTACCGTAACAGCCTATGATATCGACTACCAGGGCAACCTCAATCTATACAAAGAGGCCGTTGCCGCAGGCGTAAAGAAATTCAACTACATCTCCGTCATAGCCTGCAGAGAGCCCGGTGCAGAAAAGATACCCATGCTCCATGCAAAGTCGATGTTCGAAGACGAGATCTTCAAAGGAAACACCGAGTATGTCATCTACAGACCCACAGGCTATTTCTATGATATAGCAAAGGTCTTCAAGCCCTATGTGGACAAAGGCGAAATGCAGCTTCTCAAAGGTTACCACGGCGTCAAAGCAAACGTGGTCGACTGCCCGGACTTCGCAAGGTTCATAATCCAGCACATGAACGACACCAACAAGATCTACGAAGTGGGCGGCAAAGAGACCTACACATACGAAGAGATGGCAAAGCTCTGCTTCAGAGCAGCCGGTAAGCCGGTCATCATCAAGGACAACCCGGCATGGATGTTCGGAATGCTCGCCAATCTTCCCAAGATCAAAAAAGAAGGAAAGCATGACATCATACTCTTCTCGAAGTGGACTCTTTCCCACGACCTGGTCGGCAAAGACATCGCAGGAGACGCATCTTTCGCGGAATACATAAAAGAATACTTCGGAGGTGAGAAATAATGTTCACTCTCGATCCTTCCTTCATAGGTAAAGTATGGCCCCTCTTCATGTGGGCCGTAACCATAGCATCGGCACTTGGATGCTGCATAGGCTTTAAGGAATTTGTATGGTTCATGTCCGTAGGTTACGGATTTGCCGTAATGTGCATAGGTATATTCCACCTTGTATTCGGACTGGTGATGCACACATTCACACCCGTGACCATAGTCATGTCCGTACTCTTCATGGTCTACGGATACCGTCTCGGATGGTATACCCTGAAAAGGGAACTGACCAATGCGCACTACAAGAAAGTCCTCGACTCTACAGGATCCACAAAGGCCATGCCCATCCCCGTTTCCGTCTTCATGTGGGCATACTGCGCGCTCCTTTACGTAGCCCAGACTTCAGCCTGCTCCTACAGAGTCATAAACAGGGCTCCCGACAACGTATTCGGCTGGATAGGGATCGCAGTCATGATCCTGGCCATTATAGGAGAATCCACCGCCGATAACCAGAAATCAGCGGCCAAGAAGATCAATCCCAGACGTTTCTGCGACACGGGCCTTTACAAATACGTAAGATGCCCCAACTACTTCTCTGAGATCATGTTCTGGGTCGGAGTTACCATCACCGGTATAGGTGCCGTCCAGGGAAAACAGTGGATAATCACAGGTATCGCCCTTGTCATGATCACCTTTATCATGTACAACGCAGCTCAGAGACTTGAGCTCCGTCAGGAAAAGAACTACGGACTGGATCCGGAGTATCAGAAGTATTCCGATACCACTCCTCTTCTATTCCCCTTCACCAAACAGTATCATTCAATGAAAGTATATAGGGACTGATATGAAAGAATACAGCATTGCAATGGCCCTTGTGGACTTCATCCCGGTAGTCCTCTATCTACTGGCCACCTGCATAGTCGCAAAGGACTTAAGACACAGGATGAACGGGCTGCAGGCCGTCCTGTACAGAGTCGGCACTCTGATGGTATTTGCAGCCGGAGCCCTGAAGGCTCTCTACAAACTCCTTTACGCAGCCGGGGTCGGCGATTTCCAGTGGATGTCCAATCAGTTTTTCACCAACCAGGCCTTAGGCTTCCTCATTGCAGGTGTTACACTGACGACCGTGGTCATAGGAAAGAAAAAGAAGAACAAAGCTTATGGCTTCATCCCGACCATGGCCCTTGTCGGACTCATGGTAGTAGGTCTCGGTGCAGCCAATGCCTCTCTGGCAAGTGTTGCTTCCAAGATGAAGAAAGGCGGCGCAATGACATGCTTCATCGTCTCCTTCTTCCTCTGCATGATGATGGGATATCTCTCATCGAAGAGCTTTGACCAGGTATATATGAACTGGGCTGCAGAAGGCATCAACATCGTTGGACAGGGTCTTCTGTACCTCGGATGCAGGATACTGCATAAAGCAGGGCTTTCAAAGTTCTAGAAAAGAAAAGCCAAAAGGCAGGCGGGTTTAAGCCGTCTGTCTTTTTTTTACAAATCATATTTAATGTGATAAAATAGAAAGGAAAGGACGGATCTACGCAATGGATGAAAAACACAGGAAAAAGATGATAGCGCCCGTAGTTATAACGGCATTCTTCGTTATCTACCTGATCGCCTACGTATTCTTTCTTTTCAAGTCGGTTGGATTCAGCGCGCTTGCGGTTCTGTATGCAATTCCACTCTTCGCGCTGGGAGGAGGAATGATCTATACGCTTAAGGAAAGAATAAAAGAGATAAGGAGCGGTGAAGAAGATGATCTTAGCAACTACTGATGCAATAGAAGGAAAGAAGATTGAAACCCTTGGTCTTGTTAAGGGCAGCACGATCCAGACTGTCAACGCCATAAAAGACATAGGAGCGGGTCTGAAGACCCTGGTGGGAGGAGAACTTTCCAACTACAATGAAATGATGAACAACGCAAGAGCACTTGCAACGAAACGCATGGTCGAAGAAGCCGAGGCACTAGGAGCAGATGCCATAGTCTGCGTCAGATACAATTCTGCCTCCATAATGCAGAGCGCAGCCGAGGTCATGGCCTACGGCACCGCAGTAAAGTTCGTGTAGAAAATATATCGAACAAGAAGAAAACAAGGGAGCCCGCAAGGGCTCCTTTTCGGTTGCAGGCTAAGTACCTGTTATCATATTCAACGCATCTCTTACGGCGAGAGCCGTATCCGAAGCTATCATGCTTATCTGTCCGTTCCTTTCCTGGGCCAGCTCCCCTGCAGCTCCGTTTATATATGCTCCGGCTGCAGTTCCGAGAAGAAGGTCTCCCTGGTTGTTTGCGAGCACTGCTGCAAGTATCCCCGAAAGCACGTCCCCGGACCCCGCAGTCGCCATGCCGGGGCATCCCCTGTCAACAAGATAAACCGTCTCTCCGTCCGAGACTGCCGTGACCGGCCCTTTCAGGAGAACTATGCATCCAAGATCCTTTGCAAGAGCCGCCGAAAGCTCTGCTTTGCTTCCGTTTGCCACGTCATCCAGGGCAATGCCCGAAAGACGGGAAAACTCCTTAAGATGAGGGGTGAGCACTATCCGGGCTCCGCTCTTTCTTACGGTATCCCTGTCGATCCTTGACAGGACGTTCAGACCGTCTGCATCTATGACCAGTATGCCCTCGTAGTTTTTAAGAAGATACTCCACACATTTAAAACTTTCTTCAGTATCTCCGATACCCATGCCTATGGCTATGACCCTGTACTTCGATGCGAGCCTTTTGAACGCCTCTTCCTCAAAGCATATATATCCGTCCTTTTCGGAAAGAGGAAACAAAGTGGCTTCGAGTATGTTTTCGGCAATAAGAAAAGAAAGAGACTTCGGGGCCGCTACGGTGACGACGCCGGCTCCTGCTCTCATGGCACAGCCTGCCATTGCCGCAAGGCGTATAGCCCCGCTGTAGGGAACCGATCCTCCCACCAGGGCTATATAGCCGAAATCGCCTTTATTAGAGTCCCTTGCTCTTTCTTTGAAACAGCAGCGTATGTCTTCTGCCGAGATCTTCTTTTCGATCATTACAGGTAGATTATATCAGCAGGCGCAGTTTTGTCCGCTTCTGCCGCCGAACTTAAAATTTTCGATACTATCTCCGGTGCGGCTTCGTTTTCCTCGAAATATGCAGCCAGAACGCCGCTCCTTACGAGTCCGTCAAGCTGCGTCCTTCCTTCATCGCTGAGTTCCCCGCACATGATGAGCCCAAGAGCTGTATTCTGCAGCTGATCCTGCTTCTTTTCGATGAGCTTCTCAAAAGTTGCGTCGTCTGATATATCAATGAGGAGTATGTCTGCGGCGTCTTTCTCCAAAGCCTTGTACAGCTCTTCCTTAGGACTGGTCCTTACTATCAGATCATTCTTTTCCGCAAGGATGCCTGCAAGCCCTTCTTTTTCTGAACATAACATCAGCTTTTTCTTCGGCACAAGAGTCGGAACAGGTTCAGGTATAACTGCTTCATCCGGCGACACGGCAGGAGCCGGAAGAAGCTTCAGCTTTTTCTTTTTGTCAGGAATAAGGGCTGATATTATGAGAGCTGCGGATGCGATGGCAGCCAGGATTATGACAGGAGGAGTGATCATCTTGATTTTTTCGCTGACCACTGCTCCGCAAACAGTGCAGGTCTTCGTCTTCAAGCCTCTTGTCAGATAGCCTGCTTCCTTTACTACGGTCCAGTTATCGGGGTACCGATGTCCCTTTGCCTCTATGACTTCATCGATCTCCTTGCCGCACCTTGCACACTTTCCGTTATGATATCCAGGTTCGGTGCATGTGGCCTCTTTATCCTCATATACCATATCGTGCCCTAAGGCATCGATGGGCTGCTCGTAGCTGTAGTCGCATCTGGTGCAGCTGTACAGCACAAGTCCGCCGTTTTCGCAATCGGCCTCTTTTATGGTCTCGGCGCTGTAGCTGTGTCCCGTCGAGGGCAGGACCACATCAGCTTCATAACCGCAATAATCACAGTAAACGGTACCGTAACCGTCCTCGGTACATCTGGGATAGGTCCAGATCGATTCGATATATGTATAGTTCACTCCGCAGCTTGGGCAGATATCATAAGTCCCTCCGACTACGGCTTCAGCGTGGGCTGCTCCGGGCCAAAGAAAAACCAAAGATAAAGCGATAAGCAGTACCTGCAGGACTGTTTTGATTTTGATCGATCTTGTCATTTTATCGCCCCCGAATCAAACATGCGAAAAAATATCTCTCATATATTCTACCACAATGCAGATAAATCATGAATATCAAATAACGTGTTCCTGCTTTCTTTGGCTAAAAATACCAATATGCTTATCAAAGGCTGACAGCTGTGGTATCATTGAAATGTCCAAAGAGAAAATCATGAACATCCATATAGTCTGTATAGGAAAACTGAAAGAAAAGTACTGGCAGGATGCCGCAGCGGAGTACATCAAAAGGCTGTCACGCTTTTGCAAACTGACGATAAGCGAGCTTCCGGAGAGCAGATCGGATTCAAAGGAAGAAGAAAGTGCAGACATCCTCGCTCACCTTCCGAAGAATGCGTTCGTCATCGCATTGGATGTAGGCGGCAAAAGGCTCAGTTCCGAAGGCCTTGCAAAGAAAATCTCGGACCTTGCCCTCGAGGGAAGATCCGATATTTGTTTCGTCATAGGTGGATCCAACGGTTTCGACGACAGCGTCAGGAATGCTGCAGACCTGAGGCTCTCCTTCTCAGACTTCACATTTCCCCACCAGCTGATGAGAGTCATACTCCTGGAGCAGGTCTACCGCTCGTTCAAGATCATAAACAACGAAAAGTATCATAAATAGTTATATTTCAGCTGTTTCTCCGTAAGCCTTTACGAGAAGCAGTTTTTCTTTTTCATCCTCTGTAAGAAGATCTACAAAATCCTCGCAGGAAGCCACGACCTCCAGTCCTTTTTTCCCGTCTTTATAGTGCATCGGTATTATGTGTCTGGGTTCTATCTGCCTTATTATTTTCACCGCCGTCTCAGCATCTATGGTATAGAATCCTCCCACAGGTATCATGACGCAGTCAAGGCCTTTGAGCTTTTCGATCTGCTCTTTTGAAAGTTCATGGCCAAGGTCCCCGAAATGGGCCACCCTTTTTCCCTCGGCGGAAAGTATGGTTATCCTGTTCTTTCCTCTCAGCAGGCCTTTCTTGCCGTCGTGATAGCATTCAATTATTTCCGTCCCGAACGGAGATGTCTTTCCGCTCCTTAATTTGACTCCCTTCGTGTAGGCGTGATCGTGATGACCGTGGGAACAGATGACTTCATCTGCCTCCGTATCTATATCTTCAAATCCCCTCACGCCCTCATACGGATCCAGAACTATGCTGTATCCTTCCGACTCTACCGTAAAACATGCGTGTCCGTTATAAGTGATCTTCATATCATCATCCTCCTGAATCAGCAAAAAGTTTTAAGAAATGCCGGGAGCAGCTGTCCCGAATACTGGCTGAGCGAATAGCTTCCGCTGGACAGACACCAGTCGTACATAAGTGCCCTTTCGAACATGGCGTATGCTTTCGTTATGTCGTTGGCCGTGAACTCCTTACGGAACAGGCCTCTGTCCTGCCCTTCGATGGTTATCCTCCTTAAGAGCTTGTAATATGTCCTGCCTGCGTCGAGAAGGCTGCGGTCGCTGCTGGATACCAGCTGGCTTGCAAGGAGCCTCCCGAGTATGTCTACAGATACGGTATTTTCTATCATCAGGAACAGTTCCTGATTCATATACACCAGCTTATCTATGGGTGAGAGCGCCGGATCCATGGTCTTCTCCAACTCTTCGTACTTTTCATCAAATAGATAGGAAAGAGATGCGGGAAGGGCATCCTTGCCCTCAAAATAGTGATAAAAGGAGCCCTTTGAGGTCCCGGATGCCTCTACGATCTCGTCTATGGTGGTGTTTTCATAGCCCTGTCTGTAGAAAAGTTCCCAGGCTGCCGATACTATTCTGCTTTTCGTGTCCGATTTTTTCAAAGTTTATTTTTCCTTACATTTATAGTTCTTAACTTTAGTCTAATACATTAATGCTGATATTTCAAGCATTTTAGATAGTTTTACCGTATATCATTCTACTGTTAAGTCCGAACAAGATTCTGTATTTTCTTCTGCTTTTGTATCTGCTATTATCTTGACAATGTCAGAGGAAAGGAAATAAAGCGAAATGTCAAACATCGAAATGATAATATTCATACTCTACCTGGTGATGATGCTGGGTGTAGGAGTAGTATTCTTCTTAAGATCAAAAGGTTCCGGAGAAAAGGACTATTTCCTGGGAGGAAGAAAAATGGGGCCCTGGGTATCCGCCCTTTCTGCAGGCGCATCCGATATGAGCGCATGGTCTCTTATGGGCCTGCCGGCCTCGGTATACGCTCTTGGCATGGGTAAGACCTGGATAGCCATAGGTCTCCTCATAGGATACTCCTTAAGCTGGATGATCGAGGCTCCGAGGCTCAGGCGCTTTACCATAGCAGCCGACGATTCCATAACCATACCCCAGTATCTCACCAACAGATTCCTGGCAAGCAGCAGCGCTATAAGGATACTCTGCGCAATACTGTTCCTCATAGCATATACGGTATATGCAGCCTCGAGTATGAAGGCCTGCGGCACCCTGTTCAACACGGTCACCGGCATAGACGCAAAAGTCGCCATGTATCTGTCCGCAGCCATAATAGTATGCTACACCTTCATGGGCGGCTACTCCGCGGTCTGCTGGACAGATTTTTTCCAGGGGCTCCTGATGCTCGGCGCACTGATGCTTGCTCCCCTCTTCGCCCTTGCAGCCGTAAAGAACGGCAATGCGGTCTTCACTGCAGCGCAGCTTCCGGACGGATACTGGAACTTCTTCACGGCCGACTTCAGAGACATCATCTCGGGCCTCGGCTGGGGCATAGGCTACTTCGGGATGCCTCATATAATCATAAGGTTCATGTCCATAAGATCGGAAAAGGACCTGAAAAAATCGAGAGTGATAGGAATAAGTTGGACAACGCTGATCCTCGGCTTCGGCGTCCTCGCAGGAGCCATCGGAAGGATGTTTCTGGGCGATGTCAGCGATTCTTCCATCATTTTTATACTTATGGTCAGAAAGCTTTTCCCGGCTCTCATATCCGGTATTTTGCTCTCTGCCATACTTGCGGCGGCTATGAGCTCTGCCGACTCTCAGCTCCTGGCAGCATCTTCTGCTTTTTCAAGTGACATTTACAAGCCTATTTTCAGAAAGAACGCCTCTGACA
>CAYUGP010000057.1:0-8769 GCA_964444315.1 uncultured Oscillospiraceae bacterium
CTTGCCCGCAAGGTAATTGAGGCCGTCTGCATTGTCCTCAGTAAGGGGCACGCCGAGTATTGCGTCGGTCTTTTCGAAGCTGAGTCCTGTTTCGAAGAGTATCCTCTCTCCTTCCTGTATGTACTGTCCCATGGAATGAAGATCAGCCGTATACACGCAGGAAGCGGGGAATATGCCTTTGCCGTCCTTACCGTCCGATTCGCCGTAGAGCTGCTTCCACCATTCGGCGAAGTACCTTACGCTTTCAGAGGGGCAGGAGAGCACTTCTATCTTTTTTCCGGCATTGTATACGGCCTGTCTGTATGCCGCATACATAAGAGCCGGGTTGGCATCGCTGTCAGCCATGCAGTATTCGGAAGCTATGGCGGCGCCTCTTAATATGGCGTCCGTATCTATGCCGGCTGCTGCAAGGGGAAGAAGGCCCACCGCCGTGAGCACGCTGTATCTTCCGCCCACGTTGTCGGGCACTATGAAAGTCTCATATCCTTCAGCATCTGCAAGGCCCTTGAGAGCGCCTTTCTTTGTGTCCGTTGTGGCGACGATCCTTGTCGCAGCCACTTCTTTCCCGCAGCTGTCTTCTAGATATTTCTTGAAGATCCTGAATGCCACGGCAGGCTCAAGAGTGGTCCCTGATTTGGAGATCACGTTAACGTAGAATCTTTTGCCTTCGACCAGTTTAAGTACCTGAAGGGTATCCGCCGCGTTTATGCCGTTTCCGAGGAAATACACCTTGGGGCCCGGCCTGTCGGTCTCGTTGAATCTCTGTGAACAGAGGAATTCAAGAGCCGCTCTGGCGCCGAGGTAGGACCCTCCTATACCTATTACGACAAGGGCATCCGCATTGTCATAAATCCTTTTCCCTGCGGCTTTCACCCTTTCATACTCTTCCGAGTTTATGTATTCGGGAAGCTTGAGCCATCCCAGGAAATCGTTTCCCTTGCAGCTTCCGTCCTTTAAGGACGCAAGAGCTTTTTTTGCTTTTTCATAATCCGGCTCGATGCCGAAAGCATCGACGCCGTCCGTGATCAGTTTGAGCATGATATACCGCTCCTTTTCATTTAAAAAATCATCAGATTGTCACTTCAGTCGTGTTATACTGTACTGTCAGTATTATACCATAAAGAAGGGGCGAATAATGAAAATAATAGCAGCGACGAAGAACAAGGGAAAGAAGGCGGAACTCGAGGCCATTCTCAAAGACCAGGGTATCGAACTGATATCGTGGGATGAGGCAGGCCTGGGTGATCTTGAAATAGAGGAGACCGGTTCCACCTGTGAAGAAAACTCATATATCAAGGCAAAGACCGTCTGCAAAATTACGGGGAAGGCCGCTCTTGCAGACGATACGGGGCTTTTCGTAGATGCTGCCGGCGGTGAGCCCGGAATAAATGCGGCCAGGTATGCGGGAGAGCACGGCAACGACGCTGCCAACAGGGCAAAGCTTCTAAGGAAGCTCAAAGGCGTTCCTTTTGAAAAGAGGACTGCCAGATTCGTCACCGTCATTACCGTGGTATACCCCGGAGGAGAAAAAGTCGTGGCAAGAGGCGAGTGCCCCGGGTATATATCCATGGAGGAAAAGGGAGACAGGGGTTTCGGCTATGACAGCATCTTTATCCCCGAAGGCCACGAAAAGACTTTTGCGGAGCTTCCTGCGGAGTACAAGAATTCTCTCAGCCACAGACATGCAGCTCTTCTCAAACTGACAAAGCTTCTGGAGAACAGATAGAGATATGAAAAAATCGATCTGCATTCTTTTGACCATATGCATAGTTTTTGCGTCCTGCGCTTCCTGTTTCGGAGCTGAGCTTGCCGGAAGCCTCTGGACAGACACTTATCTTGTCATGGATATGACTACGGGGGATGTTCTGGCCGAAAGCAATATGAACGGCATAAAATACCCCGCCAGCCTCACCAAGATGATGACGGCTGTGGTCGCCTATGAGTATTACATGGAGCAGCCCTACGGCCTGCAGACCCTCGTTTATGCCGATGAAGAGGCAGCTGAGACCGAACCTACTAAATTCGGGCTAAGGGTCGGAGAAGCCATGTCCGTCGACGAGGCTCTGAACATAATGCTCCTTATATCGGCCAATGACATAGCCGTGATGCTGGCAAAGGAAGTTGGCGGTACCACGGAATACTTTGCAAGGCTCATGAACCAGAAAGCCGCAGAGCTCGGAATGGAAAACACCCATTTCGTCACGCCCAACGGGCTCCATGATGATGATCACTATTCTACTGCTGCAGACCTTGCAAAGCTTGCCATGTATCTTCTCGGTAACGAGTACCTGGCAGGAATAGTCGCAAAGAGCACATATGACTATGAGGCTACCAACAGGCATGAAGCGGGGACCGTATACTCCACGAACCTTCTTTACAACGACCAGGTAAATGTATACGTGGGATATACCCTTACCCAGACCATATATACCAGGGGCCGCGTTATAGGGGTAAAGACGGGAACTACTCCCGAAGCCGGAGGATGCCTTGCGGCTGCCGTCGAAAACGGCCTAACAAAAGTCCTTATTATAATACTGGATTCAAGGGACGGCTACTGGAGCTACCAGATAGAAAGATACGCGGACGCCCACATACTCTTCGACTGGGCCTTCGATCACTACGTGACTGAGAACGTCTTCAATAGCGGAGACTCCTACGGGATCATGAAGGTCAAGAGGGGCGAGTTCAACAAAGTCGAGACAGTGCTTTCGGAGAACGTGCCTATCACCCATCCTGTCAATACTCCTGAAGGATATATCACTTCGGAATACGTGCTGGACGAAAGCATCACCGCTCCCTTTGAGGCGGGTACGCCCGTGGGAACGCTGACCGTGTACAGAGACGGAGATGTATTCGGGACCTATGATATAGTCACGGCGAACGCAGTGGTGAAAGGCGGCATACTCTCCATATTCGGCATAGAGGATGCCGTGGCGCACAAGATATTCAAAACGGCAGGGACAGTGCTCCTTGTAATCTTCATCCTCTTCCTTATGCTCATGGCAATCAGGACATACAACAAGAGGAAGGCAAAAAAGAGAAAAGCCGAAAAGGCAAGAAGAAAGGCTGAACTTGAAGCCAGAAGAAGAGCCGAGTGGGGAGACCGCTACGACGAGATGCTGGCCAAGGAGAAAGCCGAAAGAGAAAAACCCGAGATAGTTTACTATTACGAAAAGAACGAAAAATAGCTGATGTTCGATATAAAGGAAGAACTGAAGAAACTGCCGGACAGCCCGGGCGTCTACATCCACAAGGATGAATTCGGCCAGGTCATTTACGTGGGAAAAGCCATATCTCTTAAGAAAAGGGTGAGGCAGTATTTTCAGTCATCCTCTAACCAGACGCCGAAGACCCGTGAGCTTGTGAAGCACATAGCTGAATTCGAGCATATAAACACGGCATCCGAGATGGAAGCTCTGGTCCTGGAATGCAACCTGATAAAGAAGTATCAGCCAAAATACAACATACTTCTCAGGGATGACAAGACTTATCCGTATATAAAGGTCACTCTGGGGGAGGAATTCCCAAGGGTCCTCAAGTGCAGGAAGGTCACCAATGACAGCAGCAAGTACTTCGGTCCCTATGCCAGCAACTGGGCGACCAACGAGATCCTCGATCTTCTGAATTCGGCCTATGCCCTCAAGCGCTGCAGCACTCAGAAGTTCGACAGGGATTTCAAGCCCTGCCTCAACTTCCACATACACCAGTGCAAGGGGCTTTGCACCGGCAATGTTTCAAGGGAAGAGTACATGGAAACCATAGACAGGGTCATGGATTTCCTTTCGGGCAAAAACAAGGAGCTTAAGAAGGAGCTCGAGGACAGGATGGCCAAGGCTTCCGAGGAGATGCGCTTCGAGGATGCGGCAAAGCTCAGAGACCAGATCGCAGCCATAGATACGATTTCGGAAAAACAGAGAGTCGTTCTCAGCAAGCCCGAGAACCTTGACATACTCATGCCGGTAAGAGGGCTTTCCGGAGATCACATTCTTCTCTTTACAGTCAGAGACGGAAGGCTTTCGGGAAGAGAGAGCTTTTTTATGGGAGACGATTCCGGAGAAGGGAAGGCTGCTCTCATATCCGAGTTCATAAAGCAGTACTACTTCTCGAACGTCATGATACCAAAGGAGATACTCGTTTCGGAAGAGGTCCTTGACTGCAGTCTGCTCGAGGAGTGGCTTTCGTCCCAGAGGGGCAGCAAAGTCAGGATATTCGTACCTGAAAGGGGCGAAAAGAGAGCTCTTATGGAAGTCGTAAGAAAAGATGCCCTTATGATGCTTTCCGATATCGACGCCATGACCCAAAGAGAGATGGAAAAGACCGAAGCGGTGAGAAAAAGCCTTGCAGATGTTTTCGGAGAAGAACTCGGAAACAGGATACACAGGGTTGAAAGCTACGACATATCCAATCTCAACGGTATGGACAGCGTGGGTGCAATGGTAGTCTTTGAAGACGGCAAGCCCGTGAGAAAAGACTACAGGAGATTCAAGATAAAGACTCTCGAGGGGCAGGACGATACAGGTTCCCTCATGGAGGTCCTCTTCAGGAGATACAAAAGGGCTCTTGAGGGAGACCCGGGATTCGTAACGCTCCCTGATGCCATATTCATGGACGGAGGCCTGGGCCAGGTCCATGCGGCACAGGAAGTGCTGGCAGCCCTAAAACTCGATATCCCCGTGGCGGGCATGGTAAAGGATGACAAGCACAGGACCAGAGCGCTTCTGTGGCAGGACGTCGAAACTCCTCTCAGAGGCCATTCGGAGCTGTTCGCATACTGCGGTGCCATACAGGAGGAGGTCCACAGGTTCGCCATAGAGTATCACAGAAACCTAAGGAGCAAAGCCCTTTCAAGATCGGTCTTAGACGATATAGAAGGAGTGGGCGAAAAGAGGAAGACTGCCCTTCTTGCAAAGTTCGGGAGCGTGGAGAATATAAAGAAGGCTACGGTATACGAGATCGCCGAAACGGAAGGCATGAATATGAAGGTCGCCGAGAAGGTGGCGGAATACTTTGGGAAATAAAGAAAATACCCACCGATATCGGTGGGTATCTTTTGTCTGGTGCAGGTAACAGGAGTCGAACCTGCATGAACGTAGTTCACACGGACCTGAACCGTGCGCGTCTGCCAATTCCGCCATACCTGCATGGCTTTTTCGCAACACAAAGATAATACATTAGATATCTTGATTTTGCAAGCAAATTGTGATAGACTCCAGCTGTATTTTTGAGAGGGCGTCAAAAAGGAGAAACAGTTATGGCAGCTGAAAGCGTAACTATAAATTCACAGATAATAGAGACCGTTATCGGAGCTCAGACTAAATTCAAAGGTACAGTCACCACCGATAAACCCATAAAGGTCGACGGATACTTCGAAGGTACCATCGATACGACGAGCACCGTTGATATTTCTGAAACGGGAGAAGTCAACGGCACGATCAAATGCCGCGATTTCAATCTCGTGGGAAGAGGTAAAGGCAACGTGATCTGCACCAACCTTTGTCAGATCGCTCCGGGCGGATATTTCGAAGGAGATATCACCACAGCGGATCTGATCACCGTAAAGGGCTCCGTCATAAACGGAAAGATAATCATAGCAAAATAAAAAAATACCGGACGGAGCCTGCGGGCTCCGTTTTTTTGTAACCTGATCCCCATTTTAGCGTCTATACAGGTGAAAGGGACTTTCAGATGGAAGACAGCAAGATAATAGAACTATTTTTTGACAGAGACGAAAACGCTCTGCTCCAGACGTCCGCAAAATACGGAGCTTACTGCAGCAGCATAGCTTTCAATGTCCTGGGAAATCCGGAGGATGCGGGAGAATGTATGAACGACACTCTCTTAAGAGCATGGAACAGCATACCTCCCCAGAGACCTCAGAGTCTCAGAGCATATCTGGGGCGTATCGCGAGAAATCTGGCGCTTGACCGTTATGACAGGCTCACTGCGGAAAAGCGCGGAGGAGGCCAGTATGAGCTTGCTCTCGACGAACTGTCCGAGTGTATAGCAGAAGCAGAAAGGCCTTATGAGGATTCTCAGCTGTCCGCTCTCATTGATGCTTTCCTGGAAAAGCAGGATGCTGAGAAACGGAAGATGTTCGTCAAGAGGTATTTCTACCTGGACCCTGTAAAAAAGATAGCCAAGGACCTGTCCGTATCCGAGAGTAAGGTAAAGACTACGCTTCTTAGGCTTAGAAACAGCCTTAAAGAGGAATTGCAAAAAGAGGGGATCAACATATGAAAAACAAGGATCTTATGAAAGCGGTCGGAGATATAGACGATAGGTATATCGAAGAAGCTGCAGGCAGCGCAAAAAAAGCAGTTGAAAAAAAGAGCGGAAAAGTGTCTTCGTTCATAAAAAGCGGAAGATGGACCAAATGGGCAGGCGCAGTTGCAGCGCTTCTTGTGCTGGCTCTGGTAGCTCACGTGATCTTCCCGGGTGGAAGCAAATGGAGCAATGCCAAATCCGATGACGGAGCTTACTACTATAACAGCGATTATGCAGATTACGATGCGTCTCCGTCATATATGGCTCAGGACGGATACAGCTACAGCAGTAACCGTAAGAACTCTTACAATTCGGGCAGTGCCGGGGGGTCTGTGGATTATGCAGAACAGGAAGCTCCGCAGCCTTCCCAGGATACGAATAGCAACACTGTATACAATCCGAGCAATGTCAAGCTGATCTACAGGGCGGACGTCAAGGCGCAGACCACGGATTTTGCAGAAGCAGATGCCGCTCTTCGCGAGATGGTCACCGGGATGGGCGGATATTTTGAAAGCCAGTCCATAAGCAACGGCAACTACTATAACGGGGATTACCTTAAAAAAGCCTCATATATCGTCAGGGTGCCGGCAGATCGTTTCGAGGACTTCCTCAGCGGCGTCAAGGAGGGAGTTACGGTAAAGTCCCTCAGCCAGACAGCCGAAGACGTGGGACTTCAGTATTCCGAGACCGAGCAGAAGATCGAGACTCTTAAGATCAAGCTTGGCAGGCTCCAGGACCTCCTGAGACAGGCCACGAACATGTCCGATATCATAGAGCTTGAGTATGCGATCTCCGATACCGAAGAGAACATCGATTACTACACCAAGACTCTCAACAGATATGACAGCCTGATCGGCTTCTCGACCATCAATATCGAGCTTACGGAAGTCGCAAGACCGGGAAGCGGTATAGAGGAGAAGGAAGGTTTCTTCAAGAAACTCGGAAGAAGATTCGTGGAAGGACTCGGCAATGCAGGGGAGAATCTGGCAGATATCTTCTACTGGATCTCATATAACTTCATAGGTATCCTGATCTTCGCAGCCATAGTATTCTGCCTGATCAAGTTCAGACCCTTCACTAAGCTCTTCAGAAAGATCTCAAAGAAAGAGCAGAAGTAAGGAATAAACTGAAAATAGGTTTCAAAGCGGGAGAGGAATCTCCCGTTTTTTTCACATTTTCATACAAAAAACATATGATTAGTAGTATAATACATTGTTATGTTTTTAAAGGAGACAATGTAATGAAAAAGACAATAAAAGTATTATCACTGTTGCTCGCTTTAGCCATGATACTTTGCTCATGCGGGAAATCCACAGGCTTCAGCGACGGACTTGATGAATCCGGATATTTCAAGGATATCAAAGCGACTGATTATATCGATATCGCAAACATGGACGAGATCAAACTTTCCCAGGCCGAGCTCGATGATGAGATCGACTATCTCGTAACGGAAGCATTCCCCAACCAGGTCCAGATATTTGACAGAGCGATCACCGAAGAGGATGCCGTGAATATAGACTATGTGGGTTCCGTTGACGGCGTTGAATTCGAAGGCGGAAGCACCCAAGGCAAAGGTACGGACGTAAGCATCCTTGAGACCAACTATATACCCGGATTCCTTCAGCAACTCGTCGGACATAAGCCCGGAGAAGAGTTCGATATCAACGTGACCTTCCCGGATCCCTATGAAAGCAACACCGAGCTTTCCGGAAAAGACGCAGTTTTCAGGATCAAGGTCAACTATGTGATCGAGTATGAACCTGCTGAGTTCACAGATGAGTTCGTAATGGAGAACCTCTATAACTATTTCTATTACTATTATCAGGTAGAGATCAAAACAGCTGAGGATTATCTAGAATTCGTAAAGCAGACTATGATAGAGGATTATATCGTGACCAACTGCACGCTCAAGGACGGCAAGGAGGTCCCCGAATCCGTTCAGAAGACAGTCAACGACCAGACCATACTCAGTCTCAAGGAATATGCTGAGCACTATAAGGGTGTTGAGCTCGTCACATTCCTCAAGGATCAGTACGGAGTCAACTCTGAAGAGGAGTATCTTGAGAAGAATGCCGAATCACTGAAGAGCCAGGCAAAGAACAAACTCCTCATCCAGGCTCTTTCAGAGCACTATGGTGTCACGTTCTCTGAAGACGAAGTAAAGTCATACTTCGGTGAAGGAAGTGAGGACATGCTTTCCTTCGATCAGGCCGTTGAAGAATACGGACTGCCATACCTCAAGCAGTACCTTCTTCAGGACAAGATCCTGAGCCATGTCTATGAAATGGCAACATTTGAATAACCCTTGCAAATTCTTCTTTAAATGATAGAATCATATTGTCAAAATATTCTGATTAGGAGATAAAAAATGGCAGAAGACAAGAAAAATGTAAACAATGACGCTCTTGATGATGATGCAGACTTTATAACCCTGGAATTCGAAAACGGCGCTGGAACGCAGCCTATGGCGGGTCTTCCAACGGCAGCAAAGTAGCAATCCTGGAA
>CAYUGP010000058.1:0-8685 GCA_964444315.1 uncultured Oscillospiraceae bacterium
ACCTTCAAATACTACATTGCCGTTGAACTGCTCGACCTCTGATGCATTTGATACTTCCCTTGGGAAAAGGGCATATGGAAGTGCCGGTGAAAGAGTGGTCGTAAGGAAGGCATTGCGCTCTTTAAAGAGCCTTATCATCTCATCTGTGGGTGCTGCACCGTGCTCGATAGAGTCTACGCCGTTTTTAAGAGCCTCTACGACTCCCTCAGTAGACTCTGTATCTGCAGCAGTTTTGTATCCTAGCCTGTGTGCTTCTTCGCAGATCGCGAATATCGGCCTGAGGAAGCCGGGGCATTCCTGCCGTGTACATGAAATAATATCCAACCGCCGCGATTTTTAATGTATAATATACTTGGAGAAGCATTGATCAACATACATTCAACCGGGCATCTGTCAGAAAGGAATTTCTGTTATGAAACGTTCAGCATGGCTTATCATATTGCTCGTTATTTGTTTTGTTCTCTCATCTGTAAATCCGGCGTTTGCGTTTTATGACAGCGGTACGCCAGTGGGCACTCTGGAAGAACTGCAGAGTCTCACATGCCCAAGATGCGGCGAGCACGTTTCCGTCGCCGTATCCCAGGCTGCCACCTGCACATCCTTCGGCCGGGGCTTTCTGTACTGCGATCATTGCAGCTATGGATATTACGGCGCTGGGACGTACAGATATTTCACCTCTATCCTTCCGAGCGGACATTCCTATTACACTGTCCCTATCCGCTCCGCAAGCTGCATATCCGGCGAACAGGTACAATATACCTGTTCGAAATGCGGAGATTCATATATTGCAGAGGGGAATCCTCTCGGTCATAACTATGTCGCTACGGTGCTCAAGGAAGTCACGTGTACGGAAGACGGAAATGAGAGATATACCTGCTCAAGGTGCAGCGACAGCTACGAGCAGACAGTGGAAGCGCTGGGACACGATTTCATATACGATGAAAAAGAACCCACCTGCACAGAGGATGGATACAAGAACGGCAAATGCAGCCGCTGCGGAGAAACGACCGAAACGGTCTATCCGGCTCTAGGACATACGACCGAAGGCGAATGGACCGAAGAGAAAAAAGCCGGGTACCTGCGAAAGGGCACCGAGTCTCAGGTCTGCAGCGTATGCAAAGAAACCGTCTACAGGGATATCCCGAGAAAGGATCCCACAGTCCCGATACTTTGTATATCAGGCGGAGCCGTCATTATCGCCGCAGTGACGATCATATTGAAGAAAAGAAAAACAGGGAAAAAGTCGCAGTCTCTTTAGGGCAGAAGACAGTACAGGCCTCCGAAACCTTTCGGAGGCCTGATGAATTAATAAAGATATATATGAGCCGGCTCCCGATACAAGCGCATCTTCAGCCGTCAGAGAACGTATTCCGCAAGGAGCCTGAGGGTGTTTTCCGCACCGTCTCTGTGGCTTCTTTCATATCCGTGGGACGCATATACGCCCGCTCCTATGAGGCCGTGCCTTAAGTCGTTTCCGGATCTTAGGGTCGCTTCCACGTCGCTGCCGTAGAACGGATAGATATCGACGGCGTAATCCGCGCCGCCGCATTTTCCGTATAGCCCGAGGGAGAGTCTATATTCAGCAGCTCTTCCGTCTTACCGACTATATAGTCGGTATATTTTTTCATTGATTTTTTCTTCATCGAATTTTTTATCCTCTGTATAATACACAAATCAAGAAAAATCACTATTCCCAGCAAATAGCCGTTATTTGAGATTTCCAGGCTATATCCAATGCGCCATATATAAAGGGAGTGTGATCTTTTTTCCGGATATTCCAGCATTCCCATCTATCAATTTGTATCCGAAAGCTATCTCATCTTTTTTAAGCAGATTATCTAAAGACCTGGACTTGCTTTTTCCGGACTTGACTTCAACCGGTATCAGTCCATCTTCTGTCTCCAAAACAAATTCTATTTCAAAAGTGCTTTGCTGATTTTTCGTAAAGCACAAGTTCTTATGACCTGCTTTATACAACATCTCAGCAATGAGGGCTTCGTAACAGCCGCCTTTCGTGTCCGAGGATATGTCGCTCTTAATATTCAAAAGCATAGCTTTCAGTGAATAATCCATCATAGCGGTATACAGACCTATGTCTGTACAATATATCCTGAAGTCACCGGCATCTATATGAGTGCTTATTGGGGCCTTAAGCGGATCGTTATTGCATACTTTTACGGCCAGGTCGGCCTGACAAAGCCATTCCACACTGCTTTTGTACTTTCTCCCACTCGATCCTTTTTCCACCACGCTGTATTGAAATTTATGATTTGCTTTACCGAGCTGAACAGGGATCGAGAGATAACAGCTTTCCGCTTTGATCTTTTCTTCCGCTGATGCATAGTGGGCTATATCATAGCGGTAGTCAGTCAGGATCCTTCTTTGTACATTGTCTGCCTCAAGCATGGATCCTGTTTCGAGATATTTATTAACGACCTCCGGCATCCCGCCCAGCACCATATACATACGTAGATATTCCATCATTTTTTTATGGATCGGCTCCTGAATTGCTTTTTTATCTTCAAAACATTCCTTTACATACGACAAAACATCGGTTCCGACACCCATAGCTTTAAGGAACTCATGGAAGTCCAGAGCTGTCATGTCCAAATAATCGACATAACCCACGGGATACGAAGACGGTCTTTTATAATCTATACCCAGCATTGAACCTGAAGCTATCACATCGAATCGTCCGTCCTCAGCCCAAAACTTCAACGATGTGACCGCTTCAGGACACTCTTGTATCTCGTCAATGAACAGCAAGGTCCTTCCCTCAGTGAACACTGCATCCGGTTTATACAGAGAGAAATTTCCGATAAGACTCTTTGCGTCAAGATCTCCCGCAAAAATATCCTTCATTCCGGGGTTGCGAAGAAAATTGATCTCTATAAAAGAATCGTATTCATTTTCCCCGAACCTTTCCACTATGTACGTCTTTCCGACTTGTCTCGCACCTCGTACAACAAGGCACTTCTTACCGGATTTTCTTTCTTTCCATTCTTTCAACGAATCGTATATGTTTCTTTGAAGCATTTTTCTTTTCCCTAACCGTTGATATATGTAAAAATATGCTTGCATACATATTTTACCGCTTAAAAATATGCATGTAAACATATTTTTGGTCTATTAACAAAAATACCGTAATCCATTATATGGATTACGGTTTCATTAGCTTCGAATATATAGCCGTTATTCTTCGCAGATCGCAAATATCCTGCAAGGAAGTCCGTTGGCGTGCTCGAAGTTCGCCCATGTACCTATAACGATAGCCCCTGCCTGAGGCACCTTATCCAGATTGCAGAGAAGCTCTACCTGGAGATGACCGTTGTCGAGAACGTATCTTTCGCAGGCCAGGTCTTCATGCTTGGCTGTTTCAGCGGATCCGTCGGTATCGAGAGTTTCGTGACCGTTGGCTGCAGCGTGTCTTACCTCATAGATATACTTTATCGCTTCAAGGGACCAGCCGGGGAAGTTCTCGCTTCCGTCTTCCGCTATACCGGACATGGCGTCCATATCGGGCCAGTTGACATACCAGTCGGTTCTGAGCGCCACGAATGCTCCTTCGGGGATCTCCCCGAATTTGGCTTCATATTCTTTTATATCTTCCACTGTTACACAGTAGGTCTGGCATTCCTTGACCTTTGCAGATATGTCTATGACGCAAAGAGGCAAAGCAAGATCTTTGCTAACGAAGCTTTCCGCAAATTTGCCGGTCTTGCAAAAATGAGCCGGGAAGTCGATGTGTGTTCCGAACTGACCCGGGAACTTGAACTGCTGGATCTGGCATTCAAGCATAGGATTGCCCCAGTCGAAAATGACGTTGCCAAGCTCCACGGAGCCTTCGGGCATACCGCTCCAGTAAGGACTGTCGTTGTTCATTCTGTGGGAAAGTTCGACCCACTTCATTTTCTTGAGTTCATCAAGCTGATTCCAAAGTTTATACATATATACCTCCTGTATCATTCAACCCAGAATACTCTTCCTTCTTTTCTAGGCGCAGCTTTAGGCGCCTCACCGTCTATATATCCAACAACGAGGTTGCCGACGCCTTCATAATCGCCCTCAGCTCCGAGATCTTTGAGAAGCTGTTTCCATTCTTCTGTTTCGAACTCCTCCTTTGCCCTGTGGATCCAGATGCTTCCGAGGCCCAGAGAATGTGCTGCCAGCATCATATTGCCAAGAACAAGCGTTGAGTCATAAACGCAGGTCGGAAAACTCTTGTCTGCAAGAGAGACCAGTATCACCGGCCCTCCGTAGAATGTGTCCTTACTTGGGTCTCCCGTAAGGGTCTTACTGTTCAGGGAAGCAAGCTTGTCTCTCATTTCCTTGTTTGTGATCGCTACGATTATATTGGACTGCTTGCCGTGGCCGCTGGCCGCATAAAGACCCGCCTCAATGATCTTTTCGATATCTTCCTTCGGGGGCATATCGGGTTTGAATTTGCGTATGCTCCTTCTTTCCTTTATGGCTTTCAATACCTCGTTCATGTTGACCTCCTCGTTTATTTAATCCTATATTTTTTTTATTATATCCTATTTTCTCCCAGCATAAAACCTCTATTGATGACCCCTCGTATATTCAGCTCCTCATCAAGAAGCAACACGTTCGCATAAGCCCCCGGACTCAGTGTCCCGAAATCTTTTTCCAAACCAATGCTCCTTGCCGGGTTCTCGGACGCACACCTGATCGCCGTCTCAAAAGGTATGCCCATGGCTACGGCTCTCTTCACGCATTCGAGCAGATCCACTGCGCTTCCTGCTATCACCGACGGGTCTTCTTTGAGCACTGCTTTGCCGCCTGATACCAGGACACTCTTTCCGCCGAGACTATATTCTCCGTCAGGCATGCCCGCTGCCATCATGCTGTCTGAAACGAAGACGACTCTGTCCTCTCCAAAGATCTTAAGAGCCAGCTTCACTACGGACGGATGAATGTGCACACCGTCCGCTATTATTTCAGCAAATGCACCGGCTTCGGCAGCTGCCATAATTGGTCCCGGTTTTCTGTGCCCTATGCCGTTCATGGCGTTGAAAGCGTGGGTCAGGTGATCGGCACCAAGCTGAAAAGCCTTTTTCGCCGCGTCATAGCCGCAGTCCGTATGAGCCAGAGATACGTGCACATCTTCCGAAAGTTTCGATACATCATCCATATCGGGCATGCATTCGGGAGCCAGGTCAAGAAGCCTTATCTTTCCTTTCGCAGCCTTTTGGAATGAATCGAAAAGTCTTATGTCAAAAGGCAGAACGTTCGCTGCATCGAGAGCTCCGGTCTTCAAGGGTGAAATGAAAGGCCCTTCCAGGTTGATCCCTGCAATGTAAGCCCCTTCGCTGCTTTCATACTCCCCTAAGAAACGGAGGACATCCATGATCTCTTCTTTTGGAAGTGCTGCAGTGGCAGGACATAGAGCCAGGACTCCTCTTCCGGCTTCATAATCCGTTATCATGTCAAGGGCCTCTCTGTTTCTTTCGCAGAGATCATGGCCCGCTGCACCGTGCAGATGTATGTCCACAAGGCCGGGGACCGCATAAAGACCCTGTGCTTCCATGACAAAGCCTTCATCATCAAAGGAGTTTATCCTCTCTCCTGAAATGTATATGTCCCTTTCTTCGAATACATGCTTTTCCGTATATACTTTTGCGCCTGTTATCTTCATGTGCGTGAAAAACTCCCCAGAAATCTTACGAAAAACCCGCTGCCGCAGCAGCGGGTATTACGATTATACCACATATATAACAATGTCAGTTTCCGCATTCGATGGATATCTCGTTGAAGGTCTTGAGCAGATCTTCTATCCTGTATGCTGATTTGTCTTTGCCGTAGCTGTCTATGACAGCCGCCCCGTCGTGCATCATGACCAGTCTGGTGCCGTACTCCACGGCATACCTTAAGTTGTGAGTGACCATCAGCGCAGTCAGCTTCTTCTCCTGTATGACATCCAGCGTCAGTTCCATGACGGTCTCGGAGGACTGGGGGTCGAGTGCCGCCGTGTGCTCGTCAAGGATCAGAAGGTCTATGGGAGTCATGGTGGAGATGACAAGGGCCAATGCCTGTCTCTGTCCTCCCGAAAGAGCTCCCACCTTGGTATCCATCTTGTCCTCAAGATGCATGTGAAGCTGAGACACAAGATCCTTGTAGCGGTCCAGCTTTCCCCTGTTCACTCCCCTTGAGAGATCGAAAACGCTGCCCTTGTTATCAGCAAGAGCGAGGTTTTCAAGTATGGTGAGTTCCGGACAGGTGCCTTTAGCAGGATCCTGGAACACCCTTCCTATCCTGCGGGCTCTCCTGTACTCGGGCATTTTCGTGATGTCATTTCCCTCAAGCATTACCCTTCCCCTTTCGGGTGCCAGGGTACCGCATATGAGGTTGAGCATGGTGGTCTTTCCCGATCCGTTGGAACCTACCACGGACACGAACTCTCCCTTGTCCACCTTGAAATTGAAATCCGTGAAAAGAACAGTCTCGTTGACGGTACCGGGATTGAAGGTAAGGTCTATGTTCTCAAGACTGATAAGTGTTTCAGCCATTGACTTTACCTCCTTTCCCGAATCTCTCCGATACTATTGCAGCTGTCAGAAGGACTGCCATGAGCAGCTTAAGATAGCTGTTGGGAAGTCCGAGCTGAAGAGCTGCCATAAGGCAGGCTTTGTAGATCACTGAACCCATTACCGCCATGGTGACGAAGTGCATGAATGACAGTTTCCTGAACACCGCCAGCCCTATTATGACCGAAGCAAGGGCCATGACCACCATTCCTTTTCCCGAGTTGATATCCGCATTTTCGTTCATCTGGGCAAGAATGCATCCGGCGAAAGCAGTGCATGCATTGCCGAGGGAAAGTCCTATTATCTTCAGCGTGCCCGGATCTTTTCCGAGATTCGTAACATATTGCTCATTGTTTCCTGCTGCGCGGAGAAGAAGTCCGTTTTTTGTGGACAGATACCAGGCAAGAAGGAGCCTGACAAGCAGTGCCAGAAGAAAGATGAGGAGCACCTGTCTGTGGGCATAGATGCTTTTGGGCAGCATTTTTACAAGGCCCGACGTGAATATGGTCGGCTTGTTGAAAAACTGCAGGATCGCCGATCCTCCGGTGATTATGAGGTTGACGGACCACATAGCCGTCATGACCAATATACCGGAAAGGAGGTCGGTTATACCGAGCTTGACATGAAGAAGCCCTGTGACGCAGCCGGCCAGTGCCCCCGCAAAGATCGCTGCAAGGCATGCAAGCCACGGATCCATGCCCCTGGATATACATGCAGCGGCCACGCATGCCCCTAAGGGGAAAGTGCCGTCCACTGACAGATCCGGGAAATTGAGTATCTTGTACGTGATATACACACCCATTGCCATGACGCCGTAGATAAGGCCTTCCTTAAGTACGGTCTCGGCAAGTCCTAAGAATATATCCATGCTACTTTACTTCTCTTGCGTCTTTGTAGGCATCCGGAAGGCTGAGTCCGAATTTAGCCATGTTACCAAGGGAATACACCGGTTCGGAATCAGACACGATGTATACTGCCATGTTATTGATATCCTTTCCTTTGAGAACGTCCACAGCCATAAGTCCTGTCTGATATCCAAGGGCGACGTAATCGAGAGTCTCGGAAGCCACACAACCGTATCTGGCTACCTGTTCTTCTTCTGAACCGTAGCAGGGGATACCTGCGGGGTCTGTCGCTGCCGTGACTATGGAGAAGTTGTTCACCACGTTGTTGTCCGTAAGATTGCATACGCAGTCTATACCGGAAGCTATGAGGCTGGCTATGCCGCTTGCCACTTCGCTGGCATCGGTGATGCCCTGAGCTTTTATCTCGAAACCGTAGCCTCCTGCAAGTTCCTGATATTTCTTGAGCTGTGCAAGGGAATTGGCTTCGGAAGTTGTATAGAGTATGCCTATGGTATGTGCATCTGGCTGGAATGCTCTGATGAGCTCAAGCTGCGCCGTATAGTTCAGACTGTCGCTCGTCCCGGTAGCTCCCGTCTGGGGCTTGTCAAGGCTTTGCACAAGGCCTGCACCCACAGGATCGGATACCGCTGAAAAAATCACCGGGATGCCCGCATCCTTTGCCGCTGCATAGCAGGGCACTGCAGAAGGAGTGGCAACTGCGATGATGACATCGAAGTTCTTGTTCACGAAGTTCTGTGCTGCCAGCTGGTTGGTCTCACCTTCACCCTGGCCGTTGATGAATTCGATCACGCAGTCGTTCTGACCGTCTACGTAACCGTTTTCATGAAGCGCATTCAGTATACCGTTGGTGCAGTTGTCAAGAGATGCATGAGGAGCGAACTGGAGTACCCCTATCTTTGCGCCCTTTTTCTCTTCTTCTTTGGAGCCTCCGCAGGCTGCCATGGATAATACAAGTACCAGCGCTAAGATGATCGCGATAACTTTCTTCATTTTGAAACCTCTTTTCTTTTACCGGCGCCTTTTTCCTTCAGGCGCCATCTGCGATAGATAATGAGATCTCCGGGAATAAAAAACGCCTTTGTCCCGGAAATATACGGGACAAAGACGGTAATCTCTGCGGTGCCACCCGAATTGCCTACGGTCCATCAACCAAGGCCTCTCATTCAGTATGCCTCAAAAGTCCATTCGACTGCTGCCTCCCAGCCGCGCTTCCACCGTCCGCAGCTCTCTATATGCTCAGCCTTGCAGTTTACTACTCTTTCTCACAGGCAATA
>CAYUGP010000059.1:0-8675 GCA_964444315.1 uncultured Oscillospiraceae bacterium
CCTTTCGTTTTCCATACGCTTTTGCCTTAAGTATGCCGCCACAGATTCATCGTCTACAAAAGATCCGTCCGGAGGCATCCTGGATATGAGCTCCTTTCTTTTTTCGGCCTCAGATCTTTTCTGCCCGTAGTCCGATGCTCTCACGATCAGCGGATGACAAAGCATTGATGCCGCGGATATACACTCTGAAGAGGACATGTCCTCGAGCTTTCCGGGGTTTGCAAGGAGCATGTCCGCAAGATCACGTCCTTCTGCATCATACTCTTTTCGTATCCTGCCGCCGAACTCGCGGAAAAGGTCGTAATACAAACCGAAGGAACGTGCGATCTCATCATCCTGCAGATATTGAAGGAACCACTTTTCGTCCGGAACAATGCCGTCATCCTCGTATGAAGAGAGCATAAGGGACAGGTCCTCCCAGCCTCTTGCCGTAACGAAGAGCTGTACGCCGCCTTTCTCGCTGATCCTGTAAAAATGATCGGGATATATGCACAGATAACTTCTTACAGCAGGATGTATATCGTTCGCCAAGGCATATTTCTGCCATACCTCAAGATCCGCCTCCACGTCTATGTTTTTGACTCTGTCCAGCGTGGCCATATCCATCTCGCGGACGGACTTGTTGTATTCGGGAGGATTGCCTGCCGCTACTATGAGCCAGTTTTCAGGTATGGGCATATTGCCGAAGCGCTTGTTTTGAAGCAGCTGGAGCATGACAGGCGCCAGGGTCTCAGACACGCAGTTTATCTCGTCGAGGAACAGTATGCCGCTTCTTTTTCCCGTCTCATCCATGTAATCATATATGGATGCCACTATCTCGCTCATCGTATATTCAGTCACCGCATAGGATCTGCCTCCGTATTCCTTATGGGAGATGTACGGAAGACCAATGGCGCTCTGCCTGGTATGGTGGGTCATGGAATAGGAAACAAGTCCGCAGCCTTCTTCCTCTGCAATCTGCTTCATGACGGCGGTCTTTCCTATGCCCGGAGGCCCTATGAGGAGAACTGGGCGCTGTTTTTCCACCGGTATCCTGTATGATCCGTCTTCATTTCTTTTCATGTAAGCCCGGTATGTACGTGCTATCTCTGTCTTTGCTTCCTGAATGTTCATAAACTCTTCCGTCTTCCTTTTACGCTTCAGATAAAATGTATTTGAACAGATCTCCTGCCGGGAATGCAGGCCGTTTAGCCCCGGGAATGTCCATATCAAGGCACAGGGGCGTGATCCACTTCGGGATGTTTAAACCAAGTGCCGCCTTTGACGTGAACACGAAGGCTGTCTCATAAGGAGTCTCCTCCTGAGGGTACACCCCGTTCCCGTCAGTGAAATAAAGGAGGCCCTTGAGATCCCTGAGCCTGCCCTGGCTCAGGAGCCTTTTGACCAGATCGAAAACGGGAGTGAAATCCGTTCCGCCTCTTCCTTTGATATACAGCCCTTCTGCATAGCTGCGCCATTCCTCCTGGGAATGTATCTCCCTGTGATCCTGGACCCTTGCATCGCACTGGATCACGTGTACGTTCATGCGCCTGAAGAAATTCTCCTTCGCAAGCAGCATGTGCTCTATTTCCGCGAGAAAGCGCTCCACTATTTCCAAAGAGCAGGAGCCTGAGGTATCTATGGCTATCACAAGATCCTCCACTTTGTGGCTCTCCGCATATTCCAGAGGTTCTATGAGAGGCATATTTCCGTACCTTTCCATACCGTAGTAGTATGGTATATAGTCGAAATCGGAAAGGTCCAGACGCATCTCTTCCTTCGTTGTCGAGAAACGCCTCAGATATCTTGAAAAATCATACTTAGCAGCGGCCCTCATGATCATCTTTTCCTCCCTGCATCCGGGAGACAGGCCGTATTCTCCGGTGACCGCCTTTCCTCCGGGAAGTTCGTCTTCAGATGGCCACACGTATTTGATCATCTCTGACAGACTATCCTCATAATCCCTTTCATTATCTGCGGGCATTTCCCTGTCGTAAAATAAAGTGCTGCTTTCCCGCTGAGCTCTTTCCCCGCGCGAAGCTTGTTTACCCGCATTTTGAACCTGATTTTTATCAAAGCCGAACGCAAAGCCATCGCAGGGCTCATACCAGAACCTGTGATCATCTCTCCTCACGAGGGATGCCGCCGCTTCGAGCTCATCTTCGAAAAGATCCATGACAGCAGCATAAACGTCCGGGACGCTGCGAGGATCCACGCCGGCAGGCAGAATGTCACGGATGCGCATCCCAAGACCCCGGCTGTCATCCGAAGGGAACATTTCGGTCCTGATGTACTCCGCCGATATGTCGCAGGCTATATCCCAGTAGTATTTCACTGCCTTTTCAGGTTTGAGGAGATGTCTGAAAAGACAGTGTATTACCATGTGCTCGGCATCTTCCCCCGACGGAGGATCACCGGGATCAAAGAAAAAACGGAGCCCGTCCGTGCCGAAGAAACCGGCGGACGCATACTCCGTTATCACTATATTTTCAATAGATTTTCTCAGGAACGTATAGGAAGAACCTATCCGTATAAGGATATCGAGCAGTTTTTCCTCAGACTCTCCCTTCATCCCCTGCAGCCTCCGATCAGTTGAGGTAAAAGCGGTAAGGACCTTCCATCTTCTCAAGGATGGGGCATGCGGAGTCCACGTAACCATCGAGCTTCGCAAGCAGGTATACGGGTCCTTCAAATGTATGGTCCGCATAAAGCAGTATCATCCGGCCGCCTTCGCTTTCATATATCAGGGTCCCTGCTGCAGCAGTGCCTCCTGCAGGCTCTGCAGCTGAAAGATCGATATCCTTAGCTGCCGCAAAAACTATGCCGCAGTCTTCGAAACGGGACACCTCATGCTGTTCGCTGAGAACACCGTCGAGCTTTCCGTCAAAGGCGTCCTCCACTAAGTACATTAGATTGTATCCGTCTGCCAGAAGCCTTGCCGTCTGAGGCTCAAGAAAACTCTCATGTTCTCCTGTTGCCAGGGAATGGAGGTATTCTATGACGTCGGACCAGCCCTTTCTCATTCCGGAACTGAGCACCTGTTCACTGCTGATGCTGAAGTACCCCTTGGAATAGTCGAAACTTATAGTCGTGGTATCGCCGTCAAGGACCTGCATCTTGCTGTACCTTTTTTTACTGGCTGCAAACAGATCCCTCTCGTTTACAATGGCATGTATGTGCTGAAGGTCCTTTTCAGATGCCATATACACGTCCGTGTGCATTCTGTCCGCATGGGTCTCCTTGAAGCTCACCTCCAGGATCACGTCTCCTTCTTCGCCTGTTTTCAGGCAGTATTCGCTGTGTCCTCCCAGCATGCCGCCTCCCGTGGAGACGCGGCAGCTTTCAAGCACGTCGTTTCTGTATTTAAGTCCGCCGAGTCTGGGTAGCAGCATATATATACCTCCCGCTATCACCAGCAGGCAAAAAACCACAAGGCTCAGTTTCCTTGCCGCAGTTTTTCCCCGCTTTTTTCTTTCCTTTGGCATGCTATCTCGCACCTCCCGCATCAACGCTAAGAGGCAGCACCTTCCAGTTCCCGGGGAAGGTGCTCAAGGCTTCTTCCAGGGAAGCAGCAAGATCGTCCCTGCCGCCTACCGCAAGAAGGGTGCTTCCGGAACCGGATATGACCAGGCCTGCAGCACCGTTATCCACAGCAATGGCCCTTATCTGATCGAAGCCCGGTATGAGAGACTTTCTGTAGGGCTGATGGAGCCTGTCGTCAAGTGCTACGGCAAGGGCTTCCTCGTCTCCGGTCTCAAGAGCTTTAAGAAGTATGGAAAGACATCCGGCTGTATATACACCGTCCGTTCTTTTTATCATTTCGGGAAGTATGGCTCTCGCCTCCTGTGTCGACGTCTCAAAGTCCGGGACCAGAGCAGTGAAGCGTATCCCGAGAGACACATTGTACTTCATGACCGTAGGCCTACCTTCCCTTACGACCGCAGCTGTCAGTCCTCCGTAGATAGCAGGAGCCACGTTGTCAGGATGCCCCTCCATTTCGTTTGCGATGAGCAGCATCTGCTCCTTTGAAAGGCCCAGGCTGTGCACCCTGTCGGCCCCCATGATCCCGGCCACTATCATGGTGGCAGAGGACCCAAGGCCCCTGCTGATGGGGACATCTCCCTCGATCTTTATCTCAAGACCTTCAGGCGCGGGGATACCGCACTGTGCGAGGGTCTTAAGGTAGGCCTCATAAGCCAGGTTATCCTCGCCCGTGAACCTGCCGTCGCAGCCCTTTATGACCAGACCGTTTCCCTTTTCCTCGAAGTAAACCTTGTTGTAAAGGCTCAAAGCCATACCAAGGCAGTCAAATCCCGGACCTATATTGGCTGTAGTAGCCGGCACTTTAACGCAGATCATTTGCAGCCCTTTCCACATAATCGTTTATTTCCGCGGGAGTTATGACGTCCCTGTGCAGGACCGTCTTTTCTTTGAGACTTCCCAGTCTTTCCGGCTTGGGGACTCCCGTGATCTTCTCCAGTTTATCCATGGCTTCGAAGCAGCCTTCGGGGACCTCTTCTCCTAAAGCCTCGAGCACCGAAGCAGAGAACTTGTAGGGGCTCGCTGTGGAAAGGATCACAGTCTTCCCCTTTAGCTTAGCCTTCTCCATGCAGGCACAGGCCACTGCGGTATGGGTATCCATGAGATAGTTCTCTTTTTCCCACAGCTCTTTGATGGAGGCAAAGGCCTCTTCGTCATCTGCCGAAGCTCCGCAAAAATCAGCTCTGATGAAATCCATCAGCTCGGGGGATGCCTTATACCACCCTTTTCCCGCCAGATCCTTCATCAGCCCCAGAAGAGCTTCGTCATCCATGCCGAGACCGTAAAACAGGAGCCTCTCAAGATTGCTTGAGATGAGTATGTCCATGGATGGAGAAGCCGTAAGATAGAAATCCCTTCTTCTGTCATATATGCCCGACTCAAGAAAATCCGTTAGTATCCTGTTCCTGTTTGATGCGCATAGGAGCCTTCCTACGGGAAGCCCCATCTTCTTCGCTATCCAGCCTGCAAGTATATCTCCGAAGTTTCCGGTGGGCACCGAGAAATTCAGTTTCTCTCCGTACTCCAGTTTTTTGTCTCTTACCATCTGGGCGTAGGCATAAAAGTAATATGCCACCTGCGGTGTGAGCCTTCCTATGTTGATGGAGTTGGCGCTGCCTAAAGACACGCCCTTTACATGGACGTCTTCAAAGGCTTTTTTCACTCCGGTCTGTGCATCGTCGAAATTACCCTCTATGCCGCATACCCTCACATTGCCGCCTTTCTGGGTCTGCATCTGCAGCTTCTGTATATCGGATACACCTTCCGCAGGATAAAAGACCGTTATGCCCGTATCCGGCACGTCAGCGAATGCTTCGAGCGCCGCTTTGCCCGTATCCCCCGAAGTCGCCGTGAGTATCATGACCTTGTCGGGGTTTCCCGTCAGAGAATTGGCAGCTGTAAGGAGCCTTGGGAGAAGGCATAGCGCCATATCCTTGAAAGCAGACGTCGGCCCGTGATAAAGTTCAAGGAATGAGTAGTCTCCCGCGTGGCGGAGAGCCACTCTTCCGGGGACGTCGAACTTATCCCTGTAGCCTTCAGTCACTATCTCCCTTATCCTGCTTTCCCCGTATTCGGGAAGAAGGACTCCAAGGATGTGCATGGCAAGCTCATCGTAGCTTAAGGAGAGCAGTTTCTCCTTTGTCAGCCCTGAAGGCGGGATCACGGCAGGCACAAAAAGCCCTCCGTCTTCTGCGAGGCCTTTTATGACAGCACGGAGACTGTCCGTTTTATTCTTTTTGTTTCTTGTACTGATGTATTCCATATCGGTCTCATCCGGCGATGATCTACTTCAAAAGCAGCTCTGCGATCTGGATCGCATTGGTGGCTGCGCCTTTTCTTATCTGGTCTCCGCAGCACCAGAGTGCTATACCGCCGTTTGTCAGGTCTTCTCTCACTCTTCCGACATAGACCAGATCCTGATCAGAGGTAAGAAGAGGTGTAGGGAATACGTTGTTTGCCGCATCGTCCAAAAGCACGGCACCCGGGAAGGAGGATATCGCTTCTTTTGCTTCCTCGACGCTGATCTTCCTTTCCGTGAGCAGGTTGATGCTTATGGAGTGGCTTCTGAACACAGGTACTCTGACGCAGGTACAGCTTACTTTCATATCGGGCATATGGAGTATCTTGCGCCCCTCGTTCTGAAGCTTCATCTCTTCTTTGGAATATCCGTTCTCAGTAATATCTCCTATCTTCGGTATGAGGTTGAACGCTATCTGGCAGGGGAAGGCGCTGCATAAAAGCTCGTCGCCTTTTGCGTATGCCTGCACCTGCTCTTCTAGTTCTGTAAGTCCGCTTTTTCCTGCTCCGGAAACTGCCTGATAGGAAGAAGCCGTCATGGCCTTTATGGGACTGAGCCTCCCTATACCTCCCACGGCTATGGCTGCGATGATGGTCACGCAGTTGGGATTTGCGATTATGCCATTGTGCTTCAGGGCATCCTCCCCGTTTATCTCAGGGACTACCAGAGGCACATCATCGTCAAGCCTGAAAGCGCTTGAGTTGTCTATGAAGACGGCGCCGGCTGCCTTTATGGCAGGCGCAAAGCGCTTGGCTACGGCATTCTCTGCTGCACCCAGCACTATATCCATGTCCTCAAAGGAGTTCTCTGATGCCTCTTCGTATGTATATTCCTTTCCCTGATAAATACAGGTCTTTCCTGCGCTTCCTTTTCCTGAAAGCATCCTAAGCTCATCGATCGGAAAGTTTCTTTCAGCCATCACCTTGAGCATCTCTCTGCCCACAAGGCCGCTTGCTCCTAATACCGCTACTTTCATCGTGTTTCCCTCCCGCACTTACTGCTGGGTCTTGGTGAAACTGTCGTACAGCACCTGAACGGTCCTGTCGCAGTCCTCATCCGCCACGCCTATGAGAATGTTCAATTCTCTGGCGCCTTGCGAAATGAGCCTTATGTTTATGTTATTCTCGCCCAGGGCTCCGAAAATGAGGCCTGAAATACCGGATCTGAAGACCATCCTTCTCGAAACGCAGGCTATCATCGATATGCCCTCGGAGATCTTCACTGTGCCACCAGTGAGTTTTTCTATTTCCGCCGCTATGGAATAGACGGACTGCTTGTTGACGCCGTTTTCAAGGATAATGGAGAACACGTCCAGGCCGGAGTTTACCTGCTCCACTTTTATGCCTCTCGAGACCAGGACCTGCATGACCGTAGTTATGGCATCAAGGCTCAGATTGTCTTTCTTTACGTCAATGATGGTAAAGTGCTTCTTGCCAGTGATGCCGGTAATGTAGAATCTGTCGTCTTTCAGGTCGTCGTTTTCGAAGTTCTCGTCTATGATGGTCCCGGCCGCCTCCGGATCGTTTGTATTTCTTATGTTTACGGGGATGCCCGCTGCCTTCACGGGATATACGGAGGCTTCATGGAGGACCTTCGCTCCCATGTAGGTGAGCTCTCTGAGCTCATCGTATGTGATCTTCGGTATTGGATAGGGATCTTTTACTATGGACGGATCCGCCATAAGTATACCGGGCACATCGGTCCAGTTTTCATATATATCGGCATCCAGAGCCGCAGCGAATATAGCTCCCGTTATATCCGAACCGCCCCTGCTCATGAGCGCGATCTCTCCATCCTCGAGGCTTCCGAAAAAGCCCGGTACCACTATCTTTCCCCCGGTCCTGCTGTATGCAAGCTTTACGGCTGCATAAGTCTTGTCCATATTGATGCTGCCGTCGTAATCCAGGAATACCGTATCCTTAGCATCAACGAATTCATATCCGAGGTACTCTGCAGTTATCCGCGCACAGAGGTATTCTCCTCTCGAAACGAGGTAGCTTTCCGAAGCACCGCTTGCGAGATCCTTTTCTATTTCCTCAAAGGCAGCATCCAGGTCGAAGTCTATGGAAAGATTCCTTACTATCTCGCCGTACCTTTCCTTGATGCTCTCGAGCATAGGTCTGTAATCGACGCCGTACTTTATGTGCGCATAGCAAAGATAAAGAAGGTCTGTTATCTTGTTATCCTTGGACGTCCTCTTTCCGGGAGCGCTGACCACTATGACTTTTCTGCCGGGGTCAGCTTCCACTATGGATCTTACCTTTTTGAATTGTTTTTCGTCTGCGAGGCTGCTGCCTCCGAATTTTGCAACTTTCAGCATGATCTTTCACCTGCTCACTATCTTCAGTATATCGGCTGCCACGTTCACCCCGGTGGGGCCTTTGCCGGCTCCCGCGCCTCTAAATGAGAGAGTACCGCATTTTTCTCCTATGAGGTAAAAAAGGTTTTCCGGACCGCTCAGCATGTACATGGGGCTTTCAGGTCCCACGAGCTGAGGAGATATTTCAGGATATACTATACCGTTTTCTATCCTTGCCCTTGCCACCAGCCTGACGGCTTTGCCGTCCTCTTTGGCTTTGCGTATGTCGTCGGTACTTATCCCGGTTATCCCCGTAGTGGGTATGCTGCCCGGGTCCATGCATCCTCCGAAGGCTATATTGCACGATATGGCCAGCTTTGCCCTTACATCGTATCCCATGACGTCAGCCGTGGGATCAGCTTCGGCATATCCCAGCTCCTGGGCTTTCGCAAGAGCCTCTTCATAGCTGTCGCCTCTTGTCTGCATGGCGTCGAGTATGTAGTTCGTGGTGCCGTTCATCACCCCGCCGATTTCCAGTATGCTGTCTGCAGCGCTTAT
>CAYUGP010000060.1:0-8591 GCA_964444315.1 uncultured Oscillospiraceae bacterium
AAAGAGGCAACATGGTTCAGAGATATTTTCGGAGATGATTACTATCTCGAGCTTCAGGACCTGGGGCTCGAGGAGGAGGTTGCTGTCAACAGAGGGCTCAGAAAACTTTCGGCAGAACTCGGCATAAAGATGGTCGCGACCAACGACGTCCACTATATATACCGTGAAGACAGCAGCGCTCATGATGTGCTTTTGTGCATAGGCACTAAAAGCAATCTTTCCGATACCGACAGGATGCGTTTCCCCAACGACCAGTTCTATCTAAAGTCCGAGGAGGAAATGAGAGAGATATTCTCTGCAGTTCCTGAGGCCATAGACAACACTCAGGAAATAGTCGATAAGTGCAATTTCGATTTCAGATTCGGTGAATATCACATTCCTATATTTGAGATACCGGAGGTATTCGATGCGGAAAACCAGTATTTCGAATATCTCTGCTGGACGGGGCTTGAGTACAGATACGGAAGCTCCCAGCACGCTCCGTCTGCCAAAAGACCGCTTCCTGAAGGAAAGGTCCTTGAAAATATGGCTGATTATGCCCCGACGGTCTCTCAGGAGCTGAAAGACAGGATGGAGTATGAGATCGCCACCATAGAAAAGATGGGATACGTCGGTTACTTCCTCATCGTCTGGGACTATGTAAACTTCGCCAAGGGCAACGGCATCATGGTAGGTCCCGGAAGAGGTTCAGCCGCAGGTTCCATAGTGGCATATTCCCTTGAGATCACTGACATAGACCCCATACACTTCCAGCTGATCTTCGAGAGATTTCTAAACAGCGAGAGAGTATCCATGCCGGATATAGACATGGATTTCTGCATAGAGAGAAGGGGCGAGATCATAGACTACGTAAAACAGCGCTACGGCGTTGACAACGTATCTCAGATCTCTACCTTTGGGACCCTCAAGGCAAAGGCTGTGGTAAAGGATGTTGCCAAAGTCATGGAGGTGCCTTTCCAAAGGAGCCTTGAGCTTACTAAGATGATACCCGACGATCTTGGCATCACTCTTGAAAAAGCCCTTGAAAAGTCACCGGATTTCAAGAATGCCTACGATACAGATCCCCAGGTGAAAGCCGTCGTGGATACGGCAAAAGTCCTTGAAGGACTTGCAAGGCATGTGTCTACCCATGCGGCAGGCGTCGTAATAGCGCCTCAGCCCGTAGATGCCTTCGTTCCTTTGGTCAATTCCGATACAGGGCTTGCCACCCAGTATACGATGACTGAAATAGAACATCTGGGCCTTCTCAAGATGGACTTCCTGGGACTTAGGAACCTCACCGCCATGAGGGACTGCCTTGAAATGATCAAAACGGACGTCGGAGTCAGCATCGATCTGAATGCCATAGACTATGACGATCCGGAAGTATATAAAATGATTGCCAGCGGCAATACGGTAGGTATATTCCAGCTTGAATCAGGCGGCATGACATCCTTCATGAAAGATCTTCAACCGGACTGCCTGGAAGACCTGGTAGCAGGAATATCACTTTACAGGCCCGGTCCCATGGATTCCATCCCGACCTATGTGTCCTGTAAAAAGAATCCGCAGAATATAAGCTATCTCACTCCGGAGCTTGAACCCATCCTGGCACCGACTTACGGCTGTATAGTCTACCAGGAGCAGGTCATGGATATAGTCCGAAAGCTCGGAGGATATTCTTACGGAAGAGCCGACCTTGTCCGCAGGGCGATGAGCAAAAAACACGCTGACGAGATGGCAAGGGAAAGGGAGTTCTTCGTACACGGCAAGCTCAATGAAGACGGTACCGTGGACGTGCCCGGATGCATAAGAAACGGGATATCGGAAAAAGCGGCGAACACCATATTCGACGATATGACCAGTTTCGCAGCCTATGCGTTCAACAAGTCCCACGCTGCGGCTTACGCAGTGGTCGCTTATCAGACTGCCTGGCTCAAATGCCATTTCCCGGCTCAGTTCATGGCATCGCTGATGACATATCCTGCAGGACCTGATGCCGTAGCAGGCCTCATCAGAAATGCAAATGACATGGGTATCAAGGTTCTTCCTCCCGATGTCACCAGATCCAGAAGCCATTTCTCAACAGAGGACGGGAATATACGATACGGTCTCTTGGGAGTAAAACACGTGGGAGAGGGCCTTGTAGATGAGATCATAAGAGCAAGAGAAGTCCACATGCCCGAAGACTTATTCGAGTTCGTCGACGGACTGGATATAAAGAAAGTGAACAGGACGGGGCTTGAATGCCTCATCAAGGCAGGCGCACTGGATTCGTTCCCGGGAAATAAAGCCCAGAAGCTGGCTTGCATAGGAGATCTTATAGACTCTGCTCAGAGCAGCGCCAAGAGCACTCTCAGCGGACAGATAAGTCTCTTCGATGTCGCAGGGCCGTCCATAAAGATAGAAAGGCATCTTCCCAATGCATCGGAATTCGAAAAGAAGGATCTGATGTCCATGGAAAAGGAGATGCTCGGCATATACCTTACGGACCATCCTCTGTCTGAATACAGGAACGCTATCGCAGATATAGCCAGTATGGATACGGCAAAGCTTGCCGCTCTGTATGCGGAAGAGGAAGACGACACGGATCCCTTCATGCTGCTTGAGACAGGTGATATAAAGGACGGACAGTCCGTGAGGATGGCAGGTCTCATCACTTCAAGAAGGAACCTCATAACGAAGAAGAATCAGCAGATGGCCTTCGTTACCCTGGAGGATCTTTACGGACAGATAGACGTGGTGGTCTTCCCGAAGACTTTTGAAAGGGACAGGGCTTTTCTCGAGGTTGACAACGTGGTGGTCATATCGGGAAAACTGGATCTTAAGGAGGAAGGGAATCCCAAGCTACTTGCAGACAGTATCGAGCCCATCGAAAGGTACGGCAGGAAGGATACTGAGTACGAGAAACCTGCCAGGAGGGTCTCCATGGTAAAGATAGTCATACCTGAAAGCTTCGAGGAAGGCGAAGGTTTGAAGATATTCTCGCGTATAGCCAGAAGGCACCTTGGAGAATGCCCTGTGGCTGTACTCGTAAAAAAGACAGGTAATAAATACAAGCTGGACTACGATATGTGGGTTGACCCAGGAGAAGAGTTCAGCAGAGAAGTTAAAGAAGCATTCGGAGAAGATTGCTTCAGATAGAAAGAAGAAGGAAAAAAATGAAAGTAGGAATTTTGACCAGCGGCGGAGCTGCGCCGGGAATGAATGCATGCATAAGAGCGGTGGTAAGAGGCTGCCTCTCGAAAGGTATGGACGTGTTCGGTATCTATCAGGGATATCACGGTGTCATCAATGACGATATCAAACAGCTAAATATAGCGTCTGTTGCCGACATCATCCACAGGGGCGGGACCATACTGCGTACTGCAAGAAGCGATGAGTTCAAGACACCCGAGGGCAGAGCACAGGGATATGAGATGCTTAAAAAGCACGGTATAGACACGCTTGTAGTCATAGGCGGAGACGGTACCCTTACAGGAGCTATGGCATTCAGCAAACAGACAGGCATGAAAGTTTACGGACTCCCCGGCACCATAGATAACGATCTCGGTTATACGGATACAACCATCGGATTCGACACCGCTGTGAACACAGCTGTGGCAGCTGTAGGAAACATCAGAGACACCTCTTCATCCATGGGCAGGACAACTGTCATAGAAGTCATGGGCAGGCATTGTGGCGATATCGCCCTTTATGCGGGACTTGCAGGCGGAGCAGAAGATATTCTCATCCCCGAGCAGCCTTACGATATTGACAAGATCTGCGATGAGATAAAAGCGGGAGTTGCAAGAGGCAAGCTTCACAGTATAATAATCAAAGCTGAAGGTGTCGCCCTGTCCACACAGGCTCTCGCCGAGTTCCTTGAACTCAAAACAGGTTGTGAGACCAAAACGGTCCTTCTCGGATATATACAAAGAGGCGGCAGCCCCACTGCAAGAGACAGGGTCATTGCATCCAGAATGGGTGTCAAGGCTGCAGAGCTCATAGAGCAGGGAGCTGAAAGTTCCGCCATAGGCATACACGGCGACGAGATCATCACCGTGCCTATCGAGGAGGCTCTCACAATGAAAAAACAATCGCATACGGACTTCATAGAAATCTGTAATGCACTGTTATAGCAGGAGGATCAAATGAGATTACTCGTCCTTATTTCAGGAATACTGATCAGCGGAGCAGGAGCTTTCTGTTTTGCTTTCTACACCAGCACGTTCTATGATGTGGCGTTCCTCGTAGGAATGGTCATGGTCATAGCCGGTGCCTGCAATACCATTGCGTATCTGGTATCCGGAAGAGGCGCAAGAAGGCTGACGGAGACCACCCTTGTCGAAGGTCTTGTAACCCTTCTTTACGGATTCGCTGTACTCAGCAATCAGGTAACAGAATCCATGCTGACCATGTTCTTCGGAACATGGCTGACCCTTTGCGGAGTCACAAGGTTTTCACAGAGCCTTTATGTCAGCAGATTCAATCCCAGAGACTGGTCAAAGATCATACCTCTTTCGGCCATCTCATCCATGCTGGGTATAGTTATGATGCTTCCGTGGCTTGTATCGAGCGTAATGCCCCTCATGCTTGTGGGAGGAGCTTTCCTTCTCGACGGTCTTTCAATGATCATCTATGCCATGTACATGAAGGATTCTACTCAGGATATGGCAGTGGGAGAGGCAAGGGCAAAAGCCCGCGCTGAAGCAAGAAAGGAAGAGCATGAAGCCAAGCTTGCTGAAAGGGAGCGTTTAAGAAACCTCTCTAAGGAAGAGCGCGAAAAAGAAGAAAAGCGCAGACGCAAGGCGGAAAGAGCAGAAGAAAAAGAAAAAGCTCAGGCAAGGGCTGCAGCAAGAGCCGCTTTCAGGGAGGCTGTAAGGCCGGTTGAAGAGCGTACTATAAGGCTGGCTGAAAAAGAAGTCGAAGAAATCAACAGCCTCGCTGAGGACGGTGCAGCTCAGCAGGCATCAGAACCCGTCGAAACAGTTCAGGAGACACCGGCAAGGATACGTCCGGAAGGCATTTCGAGCTTGATATCAGAAAGGCTCGTGGAAGAGAGAAGAGAAACTGTAAAACCGGACTATACTCCCATAAATGCGGTCAACCTGGAAGAGCTCGAGGAGAGAAGACCTCCTATCGAATTCGAGAAGGTCGAGCTTCCTGAAATCGAATTTGCTTCTGACAAAGAGAAGATAAACAGAGAAAGCCTAATAAAGGATCTTGAAAATATGAGCACCGATGCGGGGGACACTTTGAGCTATAAGAAAGTAGACCTTAAGGACATTTTCTCCGAGCCTTCGCAGAGCGATACGAAACCGGAGCCGTCAAGGTTCACCCAGACCCTTGATTTCTCATGGGTAAGCAAAGTCGATAATGATTTGAATAAAGAGGATGATATATGAAAAACACTGTAATGCTCCTTATAATGGACGGTTTCGGGCTGGCACCTGACGGGCCGGGAAACGCAATTGCCGCGGCAAACACACCGAATCTTGACAGGCTCACTGCTGCATATCCCCATACCAGGCTTTTTGCAAGCGGACGCGCCGTGGGACTTCCCGAAGGTCAGATGGGAAATTCCGAAGTCGGACACACCAATATGGGAGCAGGAAGGATAGTCTGGCAGGAACTCTCAAAGATCAGCAATGAGATAGAAAACGGAGAGTTTTTTGAAAACGAGGTTCTGACAGGCCTCATGGACGATCTTGCTGAGGAACAGAAAAGTTTCAAAGCTGAAAAAGGAGATATAAGCGACGGCAGGCCCAAAGCGCTCCATCTGATGGGACTTCTTTCAGACGGAGGAGTCCATTCCCACAATACCCATCTTTATGCACTTCTTGAAATGGCTCACAGAAAGGGTCTCAAGAATGTTTACGTGCACTGCATCCTTGACGGAAGGGATGTACCGCCCTCATGTGCAGAGCAGTACATAGAAGAACTTCAGCGCAAGATGGATGAGATAGGCACCGGAGAGATCGCAACCATCTCCGGGCGTTTCTATGCTATGGACAGGGACAAGCGCTGGGACCGTGTCGAAAAGGCGTACAGGATATATACAGAAGGCCACGGCCGTTCGGCGGAGACCGTTTCCGATCTTATGGCTAAAGCAAGGGAAAACGAGGAGACAGACGAATTCGTAATACCGGGCATAGTTGCCCACTGCAAGGAGTGCGGCTGCAAGCTTCCTTATTGCCAGAAAAAAGACCACACCGTTCAGGACGGAGACAGCATTGTGTTCTTCAACTTCAGACCGGACAGGGCCCGTGAGATCACCAGATGCTTCGTGGATCCTGACTTTGACGGATTTGAAAGGAAAGTTGTCCTTAAGGACATCAACTATGTATGCTTCACCCAGTATGATGCGACCATACCGAATGTGAAGATAGCATTCCCTCCCCAGAGTCTGAAAAACACCTTGGGTGAGTACGTGAGTTCCTTGGGAAAGAAGCAGCTGCGCATTGCTGAGACCGAAAAATATGCTCACGTCACTTTCTTCTTCAACGGCGGTATAGAAGAGCCTTATCCCGGAGAAGAGCGCATACTGGTGGCATCTCCGAAAGTCGCCACTTATGATCTAAAGCCTGAGATGAGCGCATATGAAGTTACGGAGAAAGTCCTTGAGAGGATAAGGTCCGGGGAACTGGATCTCATCATAATGAACCTTGCTAACTGCGATATGGTAGGACATACAGGTGTATTCTTTGCAGCTGTCGCTGCAGTGGAGGCTGTGGATGACTGCGTAGGCAGGATAGCGACGGCTATAGAGGAGACCGGCGGTAAGCTTCTCATAACTGCAGATCACGGAAATGCAGATGTGATGCTGGACGAGGAAGGGAATGTGGTCACAAGCCACTCCACAAATCCCGTTCCGCTCATCTATGTGGATACTGAGGGCAAGGAGAAAAGCCTCCATGAAGGAGCGCTGTGCGATCTGGCACCTACGCTGCTTAATATGATGGACCTCCCCGTTCCATCGGAGATGGAAGGAAAATGCCTTTTTGACAAATGATAAGGATACAGGATTTTAAACTGAACGCTTTGGAGAAAACGGACGCACTCCCGGCGAGGCTTGAACAGAGACTTCATCTTCCCGCAGGGGGAGTGAAGTCTTTTTCCATTGTCAAAGAGAGTGTGGATGCGAGGCAAAAGCCGGATATATACAGGGTATTCAGCCTTGATATAGAGACGGGAAAAAGCGACGGCGAAATACTGAAGCTCTGTAAAAAAGCGGGGATAAAAGCAGAAAAGGCTCCTGAAAAAAACGATTTTATCATTCCCAGGGCTGATAAGTTTAAGTCAAGACCTGTCGTAGCAGGTTTCGGCCCCTGCGGCATCTTTGCAGCTCTTATACTTGCAAGGGCGGGTGCCCGGCCCATAGTCCTTGAAAGAGGCCCGGCAATGGATGAAAGAGTCAAAGCTGTGGACCGTTTCTGGAAAACGGGAGAGCTTAACTTCAATGCGAACTGCCAGTTCGGCGAAGGGGGAGCCGGTACATTCTCGGATGGAAAACTCACTACCGGAACTAGATCCGAATACAGGAGTTTCGTCCTTCATGAGTTCGTAAAAATGGGGGCGTCACCGGAGATACTGTATAAACAGAAGCCCCATATAGGGACGGATGTGCTGCGTACAGTAGTCGTAAATCTGAGGAAAGAAATAGAGTCTTTGGGCGGAGAAATACGCTTCGGTACTCTTCTTAAGGATATTATTACAGATGATGAAGGACTTTGCGGTATACGCCTTGGAGACGGGACCGTTATTGAGACCGAAAGTTTGATACTTGCTGTAGGGCATTCTGCAAGGGATACAGTAAGGACTCTCTACGGAGACGGCATAGCCATGGAAAAGAAGCCTTTTTCCATGGGACTTCGCATAGAGCATCCCCAGAGCCTCATAGATAAGGCACAGTACGGAAGGGATGCATATGATTTGGGACTTGGTCCGGCCGACTACAAACTGAACATAAGGACAAAGGACGGAAGGGGAGTCTACACCTTTTGCATGTGCCCCGGCGGAGTCGTTGTGAACGCCAGTTCCCATGAGGGATGCATAACCTGCAACGGTATGAGCTATTTCAAAAGGGATTCGGGGAAAGCCAATTCGGCGCTTCTGGCCGATGTAAGAAAAGAGGACATACCGGGTGACAGTCCCCTTGAGGGAATAGCATTTCAGGAAAAGTATGAGCGGATGGCATTTGCCAAGGGAGGATACAGCTACAGCCTTCCCACTGAAAGGCTCGGCAGTTTTGTCACAAAAGGGGAACTTAAAGAGTGCCTTCCGGATTTCGTATATGAAGCGCTGGTGGAAGCCATACCGATGCTGGGGAAAAAGCTTAAGGGTTTCGACGATCCCGATGCTTTGATGTATGCTGTAGAAAGCAGGTCTTCAAGCCCTGTCAGGATAGTCAGGAATGAAGAGGGTTATGCGCTCAATAGCAGGGCAGGGACTGCTGTGAAAGGTCTCTATCCTGCGGGAGAGGGAGCCGGATATGCGGGCGGAATAATGTCATCAGCCTGCGACGGCATCAAAGCAGCATTAAGAATATTGGAGAAATGAAAAAGGAACCTTAATTTGAGGTGACCCCCAATAGTTAGACTTTTATCCCAGTGAGAAATCACTGGGATTTT
>CAYUGP010000061.1:0-8465 GCA_964444315.1 uncultured Oscillospiraceae bacterium
AATTGTTTGAAAGGGCCGAGCACTCAAGTTGATAGCACGGCATAGTAATTAAGGAGATTTATAAAATGGCAAAAGAAAAATTCGAAAGAACCAAGCCACATGTAAACATCGGTACCATCGGACACATCGACCATGGTAAGACAACTCTTACAGCGGCTATCACAAAGGTTCTCGCAAAGAGACTTCCTTCCGCAACAAACCAGATCGTTGACTTCGCAAACATCGATAAGGCACCGGAAGAAAGAGAAAGAGGAATTACGATCAACACAGCACACGTTGAGTATGAGACTGAAAAGAGACACTATGCTCACGTAGACTGCCCGGGCCACGCTGACTATGTTAAGAACATGATTACCGGTGCTGCTCAGATGGACGGCGCAATCCTCGTAGTAGCTGCTACAGACGGACCGATGCCCCAGACAAGAGAGCACATCCTCCTTTCCAGACAGGTAGGCGTTCCTTACATCGTTGTATTCATGAACAAGTGCGATATGGTAGACGATGAAGAACTTCTCGACCTCGTTGAAATGGAGATCAGAGACCTTCTCTCCTTCTACGAATTCCCCGGAGATGACATTCCTATCATCAGAGGATCCGCTCTTAAGGCTCTCGAAGATCCGGACAGCGAGTGGGGCGACAAGGTCATGGAGCTCCTCGACGCAGTCGACAGCTACATTCCTGAACCGGCTCGTCCGACAGACCAGCCGTTCCTTATGCCTGTTGAAGACGTATTCACGATCACCGGCCGTGGCACAGTTGCTACAGGAAGAGTTGAGCGTGGTGTTGTAAAGATGGGCGACACAGTAGAAATCGTTGGACTCTCCGACGAGAAGAGAAGCACAGTTGTAACTGGTGTTGAGATGTTCAGAAAGCTCCTCGACCAGGGCGAAGCTGGAGACAACATCGGTGTTCTTCTCCGTGGCGTACAGAGAAACGAGATCGAAAGAGGACAGGTTCTTGCAAAACCGGGTTCAGTACATCCTCATACAAAGTTCACAGCTAACGTATACGTTCTTAAGCAGTCTGAAGGCGGACGTCATACTCCGTTCTTCTCCGGCTACAAGCCCCAGTTCTACTTCAGAACAACAGACGTTACAGGACAGATCGAGCTCGCAGCCGGCACAGAGATGTGCATGCCTGGCGACAACGCTGTCATGACAGTCGAACTGATCACTCCGATCGCTATCGAACCGGGACTCCGTTTCGCTATTCGTGAAGGCGGCAGAACAGTTGCTTCCGGAGTTGTTGATACAGTTATCGAGTAATCAATACTCTAAAGAAAGAATTTGAAGGAGCTGCTATTTGGCAGCTCCTTTTCTTTGCTTCTTTGTATGCCGTGATGGTATAATTAATAATTAAGATGATAATTAAGGGACTTGACAAAACTGAAGAATTCGGAAATAGTTTTGCAGAAAAACTGCAACCCGGGAGCGTCGTGGCTCTAATAGGGCCGCTGGGTGCAGGGAAGACAACTCTCGCAAAGGCTATAGCAAAAGGACTTGGAGTCACCGAGACTCTTACAAGCCCTACCTTTACTATCGTCCAGGAATACGAGAGCGGAAAACTTCCGCTTTACCATTTTGATGTGTACAGGGTGTCTGATGAAGAGGAACTCTTTGAAATGGGCTTTGAGGAGTATCTTCACAAGGGCGGTGTCTGCCTGATAGAGTGGGCTGACCTTATACAGCCCATGCTGCCTTCAGAGACCATTACCCTGAAGCTTGATTACGGCGAGAACGAAAACGAAAGAGTGCTTGAAATATGCTGATACTTGCCATCGAAACCACAGGTCCCGTTTCTTCAGTTTCACTTAACAGAGACGGGATCATAACTGAAATAAAGAACGAGGACAGCTACACTCATCTGCAGCAGCTCATACCTATGGTAAAGAAACTTATGGATGAGGAAGATGTGAAGGGCGAAGATCTAGATGCCATAGCCGTGTCACAGGGACCCGGTTCCTTTACCGGAATACGCATAGGCATGGTCAGTGCCAAAGGGCTTGCTCAGGTCTGGGATAAACCGATTGTGGAAGTACCGACCCTAGCTTCCTTTGCATTCAGAGATTATGACTGGGAGGAAGAAGGTAAGAGATATCTCTACTGCCCTGTCATCGATGCCAAGATGCATCAGGTCTATGCAGCTGCTTATGAAAAACAAAATGAAGTGCCAGTAGTAGCCGGAGCTTCTTACTATATAGACGAATATCTGGGGCTTCTCGAGACTGCTGCAAAGGGCTATGACGCTGTCGTATTTTTCGGAGACGGGCACAATATCTACGGTGATAATATCGACGCTTTCGACATACTTCACGCAGTTGCACCTGAAGAAGACTTGTGCCAGTCATCTCTTGGCATTGCAGTGCTGGGAGAGAAGCTTTTTGAAGAGGGAAAGACAAAAAGCTGCTTTGATGCCCAGCCTGAATACTTCAGACTTCCGGAAGCTGAGAGGAAATTCAGGACCAAAAGCCTGAAGCTGCTTCCCGCCGAAGAAAAGGACCTTGCCAGGATCACGGAGATAGAGAGATCTGCATTCAGTGACCCTTGGACTCAAAGGATGCTCGAGGAAGATATAGAGAAGTCTCTTGCGGATGACAGGCTTGTTTTCCTTACTGCAAAGGATCCGGAAGAGGGCAGCGAAGCGGTGGCGTTCATTATCGCATTCCTCATTCCCGGCACATTTGCCGAAATAGAGGATATTGCTACTATCCCGGAACGCAGGCGCCAGGGGATCGCAAGAAAAATGATGCTCGAGATAATCTCGAGAGCTAAAGAAGAAAAGATAAACGAGCTTGTGCTCGAAGTAAAGGCGGATAATACTCCGGCTATCTGCTTGTACGATACTCTCGGATTTGAGAGGACCGGTTACAGGGAAGCATATTATCAGGACGGATCCGATGCGATCCTTATGACTAAGAAGTTATAGTTATGAAAGACGGCAGAATACTGACAATGGGTATAGAGAGCAGCTGCGACGAGACTGCGATAGCAGTCCTTGCAGACGGAAGAGAAGTGCTCTCCAATATCATTTCATCTCAAATAAGCATACATACGGTATACGGCGGAGTGGTGCCGGAGATAGCATCCAGGCACCACCTGAACAATATTCCTTTTGTATTCAGGCAAGCTTTGGATGAAGCGGGTGTTTCTTTAGATGAGATAGACGAAATAGGAGTCACCGCAGGTCCCGGGCTTCCGGGAGCTGTGCTCATGGGCGCGGCATTTGCAAAGTCCGTATCGATGGCTTCGGGTATCCCTCTCGTCGGCGTTCATCACATACAGGGACATATAATGGCTAATCTCATAGAGCATCCCGAAGTCAAGCCTCCGTTCCTTTCTCTGGTCGTGTCCGGGGGACACACCCATATCATTCAGGTGCTCGGCTACAATGAGTTCAAGATACTCGGATGCACGCGGGACGATGCGGTCGGCGAAGCCTACGACAAAGTCGCAAGGGTACTGGGCCTTGGGTATCCCGGAGGACCTAAAGTAGACGCTCTTGCAAAACAGGGCGATCCGAAGGCGATAGAGTTCAAAAGAGTATATCTTGAAAAGGGAAGCCTTGATTTTTCACTTTCGGGAACAAAGACCGCAGTTATAAACTACATGCACAATGCGGAGCAGAAAGGGATTGAAGTGAACAACGCTGACGTGGCTGCTTCTTTCCAGGAGGCTGTCATAGATGTACTTGTGGACAAGACCATGCTGGCCATGAAGGAGACAAAGGCTCCTTACCTTGTCCTTGCAGGAGGGGTGGCATGTAATTCAAGGCTTAGGGAAAGGCTCAAGGAAGCTTTAGAAGAGAAGGGAAAGGCGCTTTACGTTCCTTCTCCGATACTCTGCACGGACAACGGTGCTATGATCGCCGCGGCCGCATACAGGAAGGCCAGAGAGGGGCAGTATTCTACTCTTTATCTTGATGTTTTCCCCGGACTGAATATAGAAACAGGACTTTATAAACTTGAAGAATGACAACAAAAAACCTCCGTTATTTTATACGGAGGTTTTCGATATCATTCTATTTCTGAATACTTTCTTCTACGTACTTTACCAGATTTGCAACGATATTGAATTCTTCAGTTTTTTCATCGGGTATTTCAATTCCGAATTCGTCTTCAATCTGAGTAAGCACATCAACAGCGTCAAGACTGTCAGCGTTGAGATCGAGCATAAGGTCTGTTTCCGGCTTGATGAGCTCCGGATCGATTTCGAGCTGATCTGCAATAAGGTCTCTTATTTTTTCAAATACCAATACAGCACCCTCCTTTCGTCCCCGCATCTTGTGCAGAGTATGATTTTATGCATGCATTATACTCGAAAAGATGTCGGTACGCAATAAAAAGATGCATTGTCTTTATTTTGGTTTATGTCATAGGAGATAATAGGACTTGTGTGCTTCGGGCTTTTGGGCTATAATACTGCAGGCGCAGTTATCTTTGCGCTATATTCAAAATCAAGTTATTCCGCAAATGCCCCCACTTATAACAATTTGATTCACATATACCAGTTTTTACGTGTTTTGAGGTAAAAGATGATACCCGATTTTTTGAAAGAAAAGAAAGTTGCTGAACTTCGTGAGATCGCTACTGCGCTTAACATTGAAAATGCAGACAAGCTCAAGAAAAGCGAGCTTTTAGAGATCATGACGAAGATGCACGAGGAGGCTCAGGCCCAGCAGGCGCAGGTGACTCCTGAAGAGACTGTTCCCGAAGAAAAACCTACGGTGAAAAGAGGCAGAAAGCAAAAGGCTGAAACTTCTGAGCCCGAAAAGGATGAGGCAAAACCAGACGAAACGCCGGCTGAGGAAACAGAGGAATGTTCTTCGGAATCCGATGCGTCTGACGAAAAAGAAGACAGGAACCAGGACGAAAACCGTTATGAAACGACCGGCATACTCGACCTCGCGGAGGCTGGTTTCGGATTCCTCCGCTTCGATAACTTCCTTACCTCCGACAGAGATATTTACGTATCTCCGGCGCAGATAAGAAGGTTTAATCTTAAGACCGGTGACGAAATCTGCTGCATAGCGAGAAAGCCCGGCACAGGAGAAAGGTTCGGAGCACTTTTATATGTTAAGACAGTAAACGGTGACGAACCGGGAGTCGCTAGAAACAGAAAGGATTTCTCGACCCTTACACCCGTATTCCCCAACGAAAGGATCAATCTGGAAAAGGGATCGTCAGTTCTTTCCATGAGACTCGTAGACCTTATAGCGCCTATAGGAAAGGGGCAAAGAGGCCTTATCGTCGCGCCTCCGAAAGCAGGAAAAACTACACTTCTCAAACAGATCGCGCACGCCATCGAGGCCCAGAACCTGGATGCAGAACTCATAGTGCTCCTTGTGGATGAAAGGCCTGAGGAAGTCACTGACATGCAGCGCTCCATCAAAGGCAAGGTCATATATTCTACCTTCGACGAACAGCCTCAGCACCACGTAAAGGTCGCGGAGATGGTCCTTGAAAGGGCGAGAAGGCTCGTGGAGCACGGCAAAGACGTCATAATCCTCCTCGATTCCATTACGAGGCTTGCAAGGGCGTATAACCTGGTTGAACCAAGCTCCGGAAGAACGCTTTCAGGAGGACTTGACCCTGTGGCATTATATAAACCGAAGAAGTTCTTCGGCTCCGCCAGAAACATGGAAGAAGGCGGAAGCATAACCATATTGGCAACAGCTCTTATCGAAACGGGCAGCCGTATGGACGATATGATATACGAGGAGTTCAAGGGTACGGGCAACATGGAGCTCCACCTTGACAGAAAGCTTCAGGAGAAGAGGATATTCCCTGCCATCAATCTCAACAAGTCCGGTACGAGGAACGAAGACCTTCTCATGTCACAGGAGGAACTCGAAGCCGTATGGATGATGAGAAGAGCAGTCGCCGACTGGGGCGTTGCGGAAGCTACGGAAAGAATAGTACTCGAACTGGTACAGACAAAGAGAAACGCAGACTTTATAGAAAGATTCAGGAAGACAAGAATATAGGAAATGGATCTTAACAGAATATTCATGAAAAACGCCTGCCCCACAAAGGTTGGAGGACAGGCTATATTGGAAGGCCTCATGATGAGAGGTTCAAAAGCGATAGCCGTTGCCATCAGAGAGCCTTCGGGGAACATACATCTCAGCGTAGAACCGGTCAAGGCACCGGGTGTATGGAAGAAGATACCCATCGTAAGGGGCGTCGTAAGTTTCGTCTCCTCCCTCGTAACAGGGACTTCCATACTTATGGACGGAGCGGAAGTGCTCGAAAAGCTCGAGGAAGAGCAGGGCAAGGAAGCGGAAGAACCAGACAAACTCGAAAAGTGGCTGACAGATAAGTTCGGTGAGAAAAAGGCTTTCAGCGTGATGATGTATTTTTCGGTGGTCGTTGCCATACTTATGGTTGTAGGTCTTTTCATATTGCTCCCTACAGCGATAATGAACCTCATAAAGAAAGCGGGCGTGGAAAGCATTCTGCTTCTCAATCTTTTTGAAGGTCTTCTTCGTATTTGCATGTTTATCTTGTACATCCTGCTCATATCCAGGATGCCGGATATAAAAAGAGTGTTCCAATACCACGGAGCGGAGCACAAGACCATACACTGCTACGAAAACGGTTTAGAGCTCACCCCGGAGAATGCTCAGACCTTCTATACGCTACATCCGAGGTGCGGGACCAGTTTCCTTATGTTCGTCATGATCATATCGCTTCTGGTATTTTCATTTTTCGGATGGCCTGATCTTAAGACCAGGATCATTACCAGGATCTTGCTCATACCGGTGATCGCGGGTATCTCGTATGAGGTCCTGCAGTTCACGGGAAGGCACGACAGCAGGTTCGTTCAGATCCTTTCGATGCCCGGGATAATGCTGCAGAAACTGACGACGTCAGAACCGGATCTTAAGCAGCTCGAGGTAGCCATAGCTGCCATGAACGCAGTGCTTCCTTCTCATGAAGATCCTCAGATCGAGGTCGAACCGTGGGTCGGTGAGCTCCTTTCTGACGGAACTCTTTTGAAAAATGAAGAGGAGACGAAGGCTCTTCTTGAGAAACTGAAGAAATGACAGTAAAAGAGTTTCTTGAAGAGGTCACTGCGGTATTTGAAAAGGCCGGCATTCCCTGCGCTTCAAGGGAAGCTCTGCTTCTTGTATGCCACGTGTTGTCCGTAGACCAGATCTATATCTTTACGCATAAAGACGAGTATGTCAACGAGAAGTTGCTTCTTGCTGCCGCAGCCCTTGTGAACGAGAGATGCAAGGGAAGGCCCCTTGCATACATACTGGGGAGTGCCGATTTTTGCGGTATCGACATAACGGTGGATGAAAGAGTGCTCATCCCAAGGCCCGAGACGGAGCTCCTTGTGGAAGAGATACTCAATTCGGATCTTAGAGACAAGGAGCAGCTGAGCATACTTGACCTTTGTACAGGATCGGGATGCATTGCTGCAGCGCTTGCCAGCAACCTTCCGTATGCATCTATATGCGCCTCCGACCTGTCGCTTAAAGCGCTTCAGATCGCCGGTTATAACCTCAGGCCTTATAATAACGTCAGAACCTTAAGATCTGACCTTTTTGAAAAAATAGACGGCAGCTTCGATATAATAGTCACCAACCCTCCGTACATTCCGGAAGGGGACAGGGAAGGGCTTCAGAGGGAAGTAAAGGACTATGAGCCCGGTGAAGCTCTCTTCGCTGGAGAAGACGGTCTTGATGTAATAAGAAGGATACTCTCGGAAGCCGGAGAACATCTAGCCTCCGGAGGCATGCTACTCATAGAGATAGGGGAGGGACAGCCTGAAGAAGTCCTGAAACTCGCGGCTGAAAGCGGTGCTTTTTCGGAGTATTCGATATGTAAGGACCTGTCCGGCCTTGACAGATATTTAAAGGCCAGAAAATAAAAAAAATGCTTGCTAACAGCCATGTGCTGTGATAAACTAATCAAGCGTTTTTAAAGAAGAGATCAAGGAGGAGCGAAAAATGAAAGAGAATATCCATCCTGCATATATGGACTGCAAGGTAACATGTGCCTGCGGTAATACTTTTATGACAAAGTCAAATAAGCCGGAGATCCGTCTGGATGTATGCTCTGAATGTCATCCTTTCTTCACGGGCCAGCAGAAGTTCATCAACCGTGGCGGCCGTGTTGAAAAGTTCAAGCAGAAATACGGACTCTAATTTGCCAAGAATTGTTTTAAAGAGAGAAAACCCGGTCGTATTGTCCGGGTTTTTATGTTATCATAAACGTTAATAACGCTGTTTCAAAAATATGGGTTTAACAGTTATAAAAGGCGGAAAAGATGCATCAAAGGGCAGCGACTATACTTACGTATACGGCTGCGTCACAGACACAAGGCTCATGGGAGTCTTGGGTCTCCATTTGCATTGGAAATATTTTCAGCCTGAAGACGGCGAGATACAACACGAACACCAGTACATCTACTTTGATGTGGAAGAACTGGGGATAGACAGTATCAAGATATACGGAT
>CAYUGP010000062.1:0-8419 GCA_964444315.1 uncultured Oscillospiraceae bacterium
ATAAAGACAAGTATCTCGCCCCTTTCTACGGCGCCGCTGATCACTTCCTGGAACAAAAAAACCGATGACCGCACATTCAAGAAGTGCACAGATCACGAAAAAGAACTTCTTCATCAACTGATAATTCCCCTTTGTATTTTTTGCTGCCGGCATATCGCCCGGCACTGATTCATTTCGTATGGAGGCGCTTTCCAAGCTCCCTGAAAAAAGATCCTCCCAGGATTATGAGGGACACTGTGAGGACCGCTGCCGCAATGATCCCCGACACTCCGTAGAACCACCTGCCGGCACCAACTCTTCCTATGAACGAGGGTATGGAAAAGGACAGAGTCACTATGCACAGCACCATCATAGGAAAGGTATTGTGCCTCTGATCGGAAAAGTCGCTTAAGAAAAGCACGAATGCCACTATCATCGCTGAGGAGCATATTATGGATACCACGTCCCATGCCCCCTCCCAGGCTGCCGCCTTTGCGACCGCAAAGAGGATGACGCATGCCCATGCCGCTGTCTTTATCATGATGCTTATGACGTTCACCTCAACAAGATCCGGCGACACTATCACAGTCCACACAGCATACAGGGCGGCTGCCACTATGAGGCTCCAGTCAAGATGCCCGGACAAAAAATCAAGAAAAACGCAGCATAAAGCAGCCAGCAGGAAAGGCCACCTTGCAGCCTTTATGATCTCGGCTCTGCGTATTTTTTTCTTCGGAGCCGGCGGATATGTTTTTCTAATATTCATAGTAACCGCTCCCTTCAGCTTCGACCTTTATGCCGTCCTTTTCAAGCAGTTTATACATCTTCTCTTCGAAGGTGGGATCCTTCGTATTCTTCGTGACTGTGAACGTGGCTGTCCCTCCCGTCGTAACGAGGGTGCACTCGGCTCTGTTGGTGCTCGCCGTACCGAGAAGGAAATCCATGCTCTCCACATGCTCCGCGATCTCTTTGGGGAGCGTCACGACTCCGAGATTCGAAAGAGTGTTGGAAAAGATCTTGTCTCCCAGGAAGCCGTATATGACGGAAGCCACAGGCTGCTTGATGAAAAGCGGTATGTATCTCACCGTCGAGACCAGAGTCTTCGCCATGGTGAGCATTTTTCTCATGGACTTCTCGGAAGACCTTTCCTCGAGCTGCGCCTTTATCTCTTTGGTAAGGGAAGGACCGTCCTCTATCTCTTTTAATGGTATCCTGACCCAGCAGTAAAGGGAGAAGTTCCTGAGCGTATCCGTAGGATAGAACTTCCTCATGTTTACAGGCACCTGTATGCTCAGCTCACCTTCCATGGCATCGGTCGCAGCCCTGCTTGCAAGGAACATGAGTCCCAACATGTATACTGTAACGGTCGCCCCTCTTTGTTTTGCGGCGGCCCTGAGGCTTTCTGCATCCATTTTGAAATGTATCACGGCGGCAGGCTTTACCCTTGAAAGCTTACCGCTCATCTGCACTGCGGCCTTGTCCACAAAACCCGATGACTCCGGATCGTTTTCGACCTTGGAAAAGGCGTTTTCATATTCCGAAATGCGGGGCTGTGAATCTGCGTCTATGACACCTTCCCCTTCATGGAAGGATACTCCGAGAAGCTTAAGGTATTCGCCGGTCAGGGATTTGAGGAACTCCATGCCGCCGGTCCCGTCCGTGAGCACGTGGAAGAATTCGACGCTGATGCGCTTTCCGTACCATATAACCCTGAAAGCCGGGGAACCGCTTCTGGAAAGCCTGATGGGACTGCAGGGTATTCCGCTTTCCTCCTCGACAGCAAAGCGCCTCTTTGCGGTATCGAGGTAGTGCCAGAAGAAGCCTTTTTTAAGGCTTACCGCAAAGCCCGGGAATCTCTTTATGATGAAGTCAAGAGCCATCTGGAGGATCTCCGGCACAACCTCTTCTTTAAGGTATACAGAGAGCCTGAAGACAGCCATTTCGCCGTGCTTCATTGAAAGGGGATATATCTTTGCCGAATCCTCGAGGGCGTACCAGAGCACCGGAGGCCTTAAGTAGAAAGCCCCCAGCTTCGAGGGATCTATCCTGACCAGGGCCTCTTCGAAGGGAACGCCCGTGCGGGAATAGAAGAGCAGTGAATCTTCAAAGTCTTTTCTCAGCCTTCTTTTTCCGCTTCTTTGAAGAGAGCAGTGCTGCTCGAAAACGGCAAAGAACTCGTCAAGAGCACCCTTCCTTTCTTCCGTCAGCGCCTTTGTATATTCAGTAAATTCGTCCGTTTTTTTCTTTTTCATGATAACTACCTTGTGTTGATTATACCACAACACACACGGTCCCAGGCCCGCAAACCCTCCGCATATGGCTTACGAAAATGATCTTAAGAGGAGCCATTGACTGCTTTAGGCATATATGGTATTATTACGGTAGAAAGGCGGTATTATCATGACTATAGATGAGATGAGAAACAGGCGAAGGGAAATGGGATATACCTATGAGATGCTTTCCGAGGAGTCCGGAGTACCCGTCGCGACCATACAGAAGATATTCAGCGGCACTACCCTTTCCCCCAGAAGAGATACCATACTCGCTCTTGAAAACGTGCTTAAGCAGCAGGTCGTCTACACATTGAGCAATGAGCTCACGCCTCTGCAGGTACAGGAGCAGGTATTCGATCTCGGGAAAAATCAGGGGGAACTGACAGCCGAGGATCTGACGACCCTGCCTGAAGACTTCAGATATGAACTCATAGATGGTGTCCTGTTCAACCTCGCCGTACCCGTGATAGACCATCAGACCATAGTCGAAGAGATATATCTTCAGTTCAGAGAAGGTATAAGGAAAAATAACGGGAAGTGCATCGTCCGAGAGCTGCCGACTGCAATATATTACGACAAAAAGAACCAGCTCATACCGGATCTCTTTGTTCTCTGCGATAAGAAAAAGTTAGGGAGAAAATACCTCATGGGCAGTCCGGATCTCATCGTTGAAGTCTTGTCGCCTTCCACTAAACAAAAAGATCTGACGGTAAAACTGGCAAAGTATTCGGAAAAAGGCGTAAGAGAATGCTGGTTCGCAGACCCTAAAAAAGAAAGGGTCATCGTATATACCTTCGGCGACCCTGAGGATAACATAATAAATATATACAGTTTCGAAGATGAGATACCCGTCGGTATATTCGAAGGAAGGCTTAAGATCGATATGAAAGCCGTGAAACGTGCTGTTGAGGATTTCTATTTCTGACCACGCACCTGCCCTTACATGCTCAGGAGCTTTGTCACCCTTTTCTGTATAATCTCCTCAAGAGCTTTCAGCCTCCAGGAAGGAAGATTGCAAAGATCGCTCTCCGTGAACCTGAAACCTATGAGTTTCCTCAGCTGTTTTTTCTGCTTCGGTCCCATTACCATCTTCGCCACATCGTAGAACACCATGTTGTACGGATTGCTTCTTCCTGCGATATATACGTCGATATCATCGAAATCCTCTTTCATTGCATAACAAAGAAGGCTGTTTCCGTTATCGAATATGGGCGCCGGCGCCACGATCTTTCCGCTCCTGTTATGCCTCAGCACACCGAAGTTTCCGAAATGCCTGTCCTCGTTGAGTATCACCGTATCGAATATGAGCATGCTGCACAGCTGATCGTAAAAGGGCTCGCCCAGGGATCTGTAGTAATCGAGGCAGGCCTTTATGCCTCCCTCGCGCACTATCCTTCCGGCAGCTACATAAGAGAGCTCCTTGTCCGTAAACAGCCTGCATTTGGACGCCAGTATGCCCTTCCAGTTCTCCAGTTCATAATGCACTGCATCAAGCCCCATCTTCTCCGCCACCTGGCACGCGTAGAATTCGCTGTACGGTTCATTGCCCGCGTTGGCAAAATCCTCGGTGCCGCCCTTGTAAAGCCAGATGCCCTTATCTCCTCCGGATCTCCACGCCTTTCTGAGCATGCCTCCCGTGGTCAGTTCAGGAGATGAGCCGAGGGCCTTTATCTTTCTCTCATTCCCCGTATATGCCACCAGGGACAATACAGAAAAGCCCCCGGGCACCGGATCTCCGCCGGCGCCCGGAGGCTTCATATATTTTTCGCTATTCTTCCCAGAAGAGCTCGTCCAGAGTCTTCCCCAGAGCCTTGCATATGGCCCTGCAGAGGTTTATGGTCGGGTTGTAGTCTCCCTTTTCTATGGAGTTTATGGTCTGCCTCGAGACCCCTACCATATCCGCAAGATCCTGCTGAGAAAGGTCAAGGGCGGCTCTCGCAGATTTGAGTTTAAGGTTCTTCATCGCTCTTCCCTTCCTTTCTACTCTTCTTCCTCTTTATGCTCCGCTCTGTGCTTCAGGAATATAGTCAGCGCCAGGACCATGAAGGCCGCTGCCAGCTCGAAGCCGCAGACACCTATGCGTATGAGCCTTGCCTGATATGCGGCTCCCACGCCGGGAGCTTTCGCTGCCAGACTTATGTCGAACACGGCGGCTCCCAGATTCATAAGGCATATCACGGCCATTATGATCATGTATCTGGGCCTGTTGTGATTGAGGGCGAAGTAGCATTCGTGCCATATGCAGTATACCGCATTCACCGTGATGCCCAGGACCAGGGCTCCCATATAGAAGGGGGTCGTCATATCCTTGCTCAGGATGCCCGCCGCATCCAGAAGGAACATGATGACTGTACATACCATCATGGTATAGAAAGCATAGGTGGCGGCCTTTCCCTTTTCTATGAGCTGGCGCTCGTCATATTTCGATCTGTCGAATCTTCCCTTGCTCAGGAACCAGAAGACCAGGACCAGACCAAGCCCCGCAGCTCCGAGAGCTATGACCAGTATCCACAGGCCCATGCCCGAGAATGCGCCCGATTCCCTTACGCTTCCGCGGTAGGATATGACCAGCTCGTCATCCTTTTTGAAGGAATCCCATTCGAACCAGTCCGCCATCTTCTCAGCGGAGGCCGTGCCGAAGTACTTCCCCGCGAACTCCTCGTAGGCTTCCCTGCTCGTGAGGTACCAGAAGGTCACGGTGTAGTTGCCCGCCTTGAGCTCTATGTCCGTATCGACGGTGATCCAGCCCGCCGTTGTTGCATATATGCATGGGTCGTCCTCGGAGCTTATGACGCATCCCGTGATGAAGGAGAAGTCCGAAGGCTGAAGATCGGCAAGGTCTTCTATCTCCTTTCCCATGGGGAGCCAGCTCAAGGCTATGTTGTATTCTCCGTCTTTGTCTATGCCGAAATCATGGCTCGTATACTCAGGCGAAGCAACGCCGCCCGATATTTCGAGGTTCTTCTGCAGGCTGTAGCCGTATGAAGCATCGCCCCTTGACGACCTGAGCAGTCCGTACATCCCGCCCGCAAGAACAAGGGCGAAGACCAGGACCAGTATAAACGCTGTTGATTTTTTCATTTCTGACTCCTAAATATACTCAAAAAAATTGATGCCGGCTTTGTTTACGGCATCAATATATTACATGTCTTACAATATGTCAAGTATATTTTACAAAAAGTAAGAAATCTTTTTTAACCCTCTTCCAGAGCCCTGCACTGCTCAAGGAGCTCTATGATGGGCAGGTGCTGCGGGCAGGCTTCCTCGCACTGGCCGCACTGCACGCAGTCGCTGGCCTTTCCGCGGTTGGTGGTGACTATGGTGTATTCCCTCTTTGTCCTGAACTCCGGGCTTCCTTCCCTTCTGTTCTCCACAGCGAAGATCTCCGGGATGGGTATGCTCATGGGGCAGCCCTCGGTGCAGTAGTGGCATGCGGTGCAGGCTATCTTCTTGTTGTTTGCAAAAGCCTCCTGAGCGGCTTCTATGACCTTTTCCTCGTGTTCGTCAAGGGGCCTGAAATCCTTCATGAAGCTCAGGTTGTCCTTCATCTGCTCTACGCTGCTCATGCCGCTTAGGACTATGAGGAGGTTGTCCTTGCTCGCCACGTAGCGAAGAGCCCAGGAAGCATAGGACAGTCCGTTCTTTTCAGCATCGAAAACAGCTTTCACACTGTCTATGGGATCTGCCAGTATACCGCCCTTGACAGGCTCCATGACCGAAACCGGCTTTCCGTGCTTTTTGCAGATCTCGTAGTTCTCCTTGGAAGAGACCCCCGGATTGTTCCAGTCGGCGTAGTTTATCTGGAGCTGTACGAACTCCGCGTCCGGATGCTTTTCAAGGAGTTCCTCGAGAAGTTCCGGGTCTCCGTGGAAGGAAAAGCCGTAATGCTTTACGAGGCCTTTTTCCTTAAGATCTTTGACATAATCCCAGATCCCGAAGTCCTCATAGAACTGGACGTTGTTCCTGGTTATGGCATGGACCAGATAGTAATCGAAATATCCCGCGCCTGAGCGCTCGAGAGAAGTGTATATCTCCTGCTTGGCATCCTCTTCAGTGTCGCCGCTGTGGACTATGAGCTTGCTTGCAAGGGTGTAGCTGTCCCTTGGGTAGCGCTCCACAAGAGCCTTCCTTATGGCCTCTTCGCTGCCCGGATAGGCAAAGGCCGTATCAAAATATGTGCCGCCTGCTTCGATGAAGAGATCCACCATCTCCTTCACCTGCTCCACGTCGATGCTTTCGTCTTCGAACTTCGGAAGGCGCATGAGCCCGAAACCGAGCTTAAGTTTTTCTTTTCCCGTGAAAATTCCCATTTCTTCTCCTTTCTCAAATATTCTTTCTTTCAGCTGATCACTTTTTCTTCGGCTGCCTGTACTTCTTGTCCGCATACAGCCACAGATAGAGCATCATGAACACTTCGCCTATCATCCCAATGAAGAAGATCAGATCGAAATTGCCCGTGGCGGGACCGATCGCCGAAAAGAAGAACATGAGTCCGCCTGCAAGGAAGAGCTCCGTCCTGTTCTGCTTGATCCACACGGCTATGCCCGTGATCAGCAGTGGTATTATCATCCCGAACGTATATATGTTGTTTATTCCCCTGGCCCATGCGGGAGAACCTTCTCCGTAGGAGTAGCGGGCAATGCCGGCCACATGCTGCTCGATGGGCACCATGGCCGCTCCGTCTGCTATCCCCATGATGATGAGGACTATGGTCAGCACCCAGACCGCGGTCTTCAAGGGCTTCTTGAAATCAAGAGCCTCCGCGCATATTGGCAGCAGCAAAGGAATGCATGCTCCGTGGAGTATGAACCTTCCGCGGCTCAATATCTCAAGCAGCTTCCCGGCTCCCGTCACGGTGCCGGCGCAGAGCATCGCCGCATCGTAAAAAAGACCCAGGCCTATGATGCCGCAAAGAAGGAACATTATCTTCTTCACTATGTTGTAACGGTTCACGAAACGAAGGGCTATGACGCAGTGGAAGGACATGATGAGCCAGATCCAGTATGCGCTTGACTTAAGTAAAAAATCTCTCATAAAACACCTCTGATAATATCTGCATGGGCCTTTAGCCCGTAATAACTGATCACCCCTGATATTCTATCACACTATTTATCTGAACGCACGGGTGAGGCATCTTCGGAGTACAGCTCCCCGTAGTCCTCCCTGTCGGCTCTTCTCATGAAGAGCAAAAGCACTATCTCCACGGCTCCCATGATGAACACTGCAGACCATGCCGCCGAAGAGCCCTTGAGGTCGTAGACCTTTCCTGCCAGGTTCCTCAGAAGCGCCGCTCCCATGGAGACCGCGACTCCCATTATGGACATGATCCTGCCTCTGTGGGACGCCGGTATCCTTCTCGTAAGGAAGGGAGACGATGCCAGGGTGTTCAGTATCTCTCCGAGGGTGAAAATGAAGATGGAAAGGTAGCACATGAATATGCTCTTCGTAAAGAACATGAAGACTGCAAAGCCCGCCACTATGAGGGCTTCGGCCAGGATCATCTTTCCCGTGTCCCGTATTTTCCTGAAAAGCCTGGTCATAAGGGCCGTGAGGAGCACCACCTCTATGCAGTTGAGGCTGGTCATGGTCCCGTACAGCACAGCTCCCCTGTCTCCATGGACTGCTCCCATGTCAAGGGGCATGAGATAGGTCCACATCTCGTAGACCGAATTGGCGAATATGCAGGCGATTATGTATATGAGTATGACCCTGTGCTTCAGAACGTAGCCAAGGGGCGACGACCCCGCCTCTATATCCCTCTCATAGATGCCGGCTGCGCTCTCGTCCTTTTCCCTGTGGATGTCCTTGATGAAGAAGGCGATGAGAGCAGTGCTCAGAGCTATGGATATGCCGTTTATGAGGAAGGCAAGATTCAAGTGCTCGTTAAAGAGAAGTCCGCCTATGCTGGGAGAAAGCACAAGCCCCAGGTTCGCTCCCAGGTAGCTTAAGGAGTAAGCCCTCTCCCTGTCGGCTCCCAGGGTGAAATCGGCCACCAGGGCATCGTAGCTTGGCCACTCTATGGTCTGGAACAAAGATGCCACGGCGAAGATCAGTATGCTGCTGAAAGTTATCTCCACCATGCTGCAGTATATGTAGCTCGCTATGGATACAAGGTCGCATACGACTATTATGTTCTTCTTGCTGTATTTGTCCGCAAGCCTTCCTCC
>CAYUGP010000063.1:0-8307 GCA_964444315.1 uncultured Oscillospiraceae bacterium
ACAGCAAAGGAAAAGACTCAGACAAAGTGCCTGTGGATTATGTGCCTGTGAAATATGTCAAGAAACCGGCAGGTGCCAGACCGGGTATGGTTGTTTTTACTAACAACAAAACAGTTTGGGTAAAAGCAGAACAACCTCAGTCATAAATATTGACATAAAATGGAAATAAATATATATTGCTGTTAAGAGTGAAAACTCTATCCGGCAAAAACAATATACCCGTCAACTAAAGTCCTGTCTGCCGGAGGCAGGACTTTTAAATTTATACTTGAATAAATGAACAGTGTGGTTGTATACTACTGTGAAAAAGAAAACAAGGGTTAATTATGAAGCAAGGTAGACTTTTTGTTTTATCCGGACCTTCCGGTGCAGGGAAGGGTACCATTTGCAGCAGAGTCATACAGGACGGAACTGCAAAACTTTCGATCTCCATGACCACGAGAGCTTTAAGAGGTAAAGAGATCGACGGTGTCAGCTATTATTTTGTCTCCGATGAAGAATTCGACAAGACCATAGCCGAGGGCGGTTTCCTCGAATATGCAGGTATTTACGGACACAGATACGGGACTCCAAAAGCACCGGTGCTCGAAGCAATGGAAAACGGTCAGGACGTCATCCTGGAGATCGAGATGCAGGGTGCTGCTCAGGTCAAAGCCAACTACAGCGATGCCGTGCTCATATTCGTCCTTCCGCCTTCGCTGTCTGAACTCAGAGCAAGGCTGGAGAAGAGAAATTCCGACAGTCCCGAACAGATCATCAAAAGGACTGAAGCTACTCTCAGTGAGATACACCGTATCGGAGAATATGACTACTATGTCATAAACGGCGAACTTGAAGAAGCCGTAGATACTGTAAAGAAGATAATGCTGGCCGTTCACGGTGACTGCGATGCCAAAAGGGCAGTCAGAAAAAACAAAGTGGGAAAAGCGGCCCTGAAAATGATAAAAAAGTATGATGAGGAGGCACAAAAGTAATGCTACTGTATCCATCTATCGATCTGCTTAAGGAAAAAGTCGACAGCAGATATACACTTTGCACTATGACAAGCAAAAGAGCAAGAGACATAATCGACGGCAAGCCTGAACTTATAGTCACGGAAGAAGACGAAAAGCCGCTTTCCGTTGCAACTATCGAAGCTGCTGAAGATCTGATCTCATATAAAAGATAAGAAAAAGTAAAAAAAATTTTTCTTGCACAATCAGTGTTATTAGTGTAGTATTTATCCGTTGCAGTTCGCTTGCAGCGGATTTTTTGTGCTGCTGAGGGGCTGCAAAGCAGTATCAAACACACTGCGGAGAGTACAAGGTGCCCGAACTATCGGGTGTGCGTGCTATGCCAATTCCGCGGTGGAAGAAGTAACCTTAGGAGGTAATTCAAATGGCAGTAATTTCAATGAAATCCCTTCTTGAAGCAGGCGTTCATTTCGGACACCAGACAAGAAGATGGAACCCGAAGATGGCTCCTTACATCTTCACAGAGAGAAACGGGATCTACATCATCGACCTTTCCAAAACAGTTTACAAGGTTGATGAAGCATACGATTTCGTAAAGAGTGTTGCAGCAGAAGGAAAGCCCGTACTCTTCGTAGGAACAAAGAAGCAGGCACAGCAGGCTATAAAGGACGAAGCTCTCCGCTGCGATATGTATTTCGTAAACGAGAGATGGCTCGGCGGAATGCTCACAAACTACAAGACCATATCTTCCAGGATCAGAAGACTTGCAGAGATCAACAAGATGGCCGAAGACGGAACATTCGAAAAGCTCTCCAAGAAAGAGACCATCAAACTCAACCAGGAAGCTGACAAACTCGAAAAGTATCTCGGCGGAATCAAGACCATGCACGGTATGCCCGGAGCACTCGTGGTCGTAGATCCGAAGAAAGAAAAGATCGCTGTAAAGGAAGCTCATGCACTGGGTATCCCCGTAGTCGGTATGTGCGATACGAACTGCGATCCTGATGATTGCGATTTCGTGATCCCTGCAAACGATGATGCTATCAGAGCAGTAAAACTTATAATCGGTAAGATGGCAGATGCTGTTATCGAAGGCAGACAGGGCGAATCCATGGCAGAAGCCGAGGAAGCTCCAGAAGCAACTGAAGCAGTCGAAGAGACAGCAGAAGAAACAGCTGAAGAAGAGTAATACAAGGAGAATACAAAATGGCAGAAGTAACAGCCGCAATGGTTAAAGAACTGCGTGAAACTACCGGCGCAGGAATGATGGACTGCAAAAAGGCTCTTGTTGCCTGCGAAGGCGACATGACAAAGGCTATCGACTACCTCAGAGAGAACGGTCTTTCCAAGGCAGCTAAGAAAGCAGGAAGAATTGCAGCAGAAGGTCTTGTAAGACTTGCTTTCAATGAAGATGCTACAAAGGCAGCAGCAGTTGAAGTAAACATCGAAACAGACTTCGCATCTAAGAATCCTGAATTCATCGAATTCGTAGAAGATCTTGCACAGCTTTCTCTTTCCGATGACGTCAAGTGCGAGAACTGCCTCATGAAGCAGCAGTACAAGGAAGAGGGAACAGTTGCTGAAGCTCTGACTCAGAAGATCGCAAAGATCGGCGAGAACATAAACATTAGAAGAGTAGGAAAGTTCGGAACACCAGGAGTCAAGTATGTCGGATATCTTCATATGGGCGGAAAGATCGGTGTTATCGTCGGCCTCAAGACTGATGCTCCCGTATCCGAAGTTACAGTGTGCGGTAAGGACGTAGCTATGCAGGTCGCTTCAATGAATCCTCAGTTCGTTGATGAGAGCGGAGTAGATCCTGAATATCTTGCTCATGAAAAGGAAGTCCTCATTGCTCAGGCAGCAAAGGAAGCTCCCGACAAGCCTCAGAACATCATCGAAAAGATGATCACCGGAAGACTCAAGAAGCAGCTTAAAGAGACATGTCTTGTCGATCAGGCATTCGTAAAGGATTCCAACATGACAGTCAAGGAATATGTCGATTCCGTAGCAAAGTCCATCGGAAAGGACATCCAGGTCGTAGAAATGCTTCGTTACGAAGTAGGCGAAGGTATCGAAAAGAAGGAAGAGAACTTCGCAGAAGAAGTAGCAAAGCAGATGGCACAGTAGTCAGACATGTATTTCCCGGAGCGGTTTACAATTTGTAAGCCGCTATTTTTTTGACACCGGATTTAAGGTATAATCTCGGGGAAGGAGATAGAACAAATGCAAGAGATATTTGATGTCATAATCATAGGATCCGGACCTGCAGGTCTTTCTGCCGCCATTTATGCAGGCAGAGCTAAAATGAATGCACTGCTCATAGAAAAAGAAACTGTGGGCGGGCAGATAACAAACACGGCTGAAGTTGAAAACTATCCTGGCTGCCTTTCGGAAGAGTCGGGAGTTTCTCTTACTGCACGTATGTCAGAGCAGGCTGACCACTTCGGTGTCAGAAGAGTATATGATACAGTGCTTACTGTGGATCTTGATAAAGAGATTAAAGAAGTATCGTGCTTTGCGGATGATTACTACGCGAAGACCGTTATAATCTGCACGGGCTCAGATAAGAATCATCTCGGATGTCCCGGTGAGATAGAGCTTACGGGAGCAGGAGTCACTTACTGTGCAACTTGCGACGGCGCTTTCTTTGAAGATCTTCCTGTATATGTAGTCGGAGGAGGCGACGCTGCCATCGAAGAGGCAATGTATCTTACGAAGTTCGTCAGGGACGTGACGGTAATACAGAATCTTCCGTATCTGACCTGTGCAAGATCCATAATGGAAAAGGCTTTCGCCAACCCGAAGATGAAAAGATATATCTACAACTCTGTAGTAAAAGAGATAAAGGGCACGGATCAGATAGAGAGCATAGTAATTGAAAACACCCAGACCCATGAATTGTTGGAACTGAAGCCCGAAGACGGAAGTCCTTTCGGATTGTTTATATTCATCGGTCTCCATCCGAATACGGAAGTATTCCAGGATATACTTCCTCTTGAAAGAGGTTACATCAGAACAGATGAAGAGATGCGCACGGCACTTCCCGGAGTCTTTGCAGCAGGTGATGTGAGAGTAAAGACCTTAAGGCAGGTAGTCACAGCAGTTTCGGACGGTGCCATCGCTGCCGTGAATGCACAGAAGTACATTGAAGGTATACTTCATTGGAACTGACGTAGCAGGTCTGATATCGATTTTTGTTTAATATATCGTATGGATATGATAAAATATTCAGTTAGGAGATAACATATATGGAATCAAAATACAAAAGAGTCATATTAAAGATCAGCGGTGAAGCTCTGGCCGGTGAGGCCGGACATGGAATAGATCCGAAAATGACAGCAAAAGTTGCAGACGACGTCAAGAAACTCATCGACATGGGTGTGCAGGTCGGCATAGTAGTCGGAGGAGGAAACTTCTGGAGAGGAAGAACTTCCCCTGAAATGAACCAGGCTACTGCAGACTATATGGGAATGCTCGCAACGGTCATCAATGCCCTCGGGCTTCAGGAAGCTTTCGAGGCAAAAGGAATTGAAGCGAGAGTGCTTACAGCTCTTGAGATAAAGGCTGTTGCAGAAAGCTATTCGAGAAGAAGAGCCGACTCACTCCTGAAAAGGGGCATAGTGGTGATCTTCGGCGCAGGAACCGGATCCCCGTATTTCACAACTGATACAGCTGCTGCTCTTAAAGCAGCGGAAATGGAGGCGGATGTGCTCCTCCTTGCAAAGAATGTAGACGGTGTATATGATTCAGATCCTGCCACTAATCCCAACGCTGTCAAATACGACAGGCTGTCACACGACGAAGTGCTTCAGAAAAATCTCAAGGTCATGGACTCCACGGCAGCGAGCCTGTGCAGAGATAATAATATTAACATTCACGTATTCGGCCTCAGCGAAGAAGACGGCATAGCCCGTGCGTGCAGAGGCGAAGAAATAGGTACTATAATTTCTTAGGAGGTTTCTATGGCGACCACAAAAGAACAATATGAAGAGAAAATGGCTAAGACTCTTTCAGTGCTGAAGGAAGATCTTAATACCGTAAGGGCAGGAAGAGCCAATCCCGCACTTCTCGATCAGGTAAGTGTGGAATATTACGGTTCTCCCACGCCTCTCAAGCAGCTTTGCAACATCCAAGTCCCGGATCCCAGGACTCTTCTTGTTATACCTTTTGATCCGAAATCCGTTGGTCTTATCGAAAAGGCAATTCAGGCTGCTAACATAGGTATCAACCCCAGCAACGACGGAAAGAATATAAGGCTCGTCATACCTCCGCTCACTGAGGAGAGAAGAGTCGAGCTTACAAAGCTCATCAAAAAGATGGGTGAGGAGTCAAAAGTTGCGGTCAGGAACTTAAGAAGAGATGTCAACGAGACTATCAAAAAAGAGGAAAAGGCCGGAGAACTTACAGAAGACGACGTCAAGAAAGAACTTGAAGAGATCCAGAAACTTACCGATAAGTGCGTAAAAGATATCGACGATATCATTGCGAACAAGGGTAAGGAACTGATGGAGCTTTAGTTTTGGAAAAGGAACTTAATAAAAATTTATTGCCGCAGCATGTTGCCATCATTATGGATGGCAACGGCCGCTGGGCGAAAAGAAGGGGGCTGGTAAGAGTAGCCGGTCACAATGAGGGCATGAAATCTCTTATAGAGATCGTCAGGCATACCTCAGATCTAGGCATCAAATATCTTACAGTCTATGCTTTTTCAACTGAAAACTGGAAACGTTCTGTAGAGGAAGTTTCCGGTATTTTTAAATTACTGGTTCTTTACGTTAAATCTGAACTCGATGAGCTTAACAGGAACAACGTAAGGATAAAGCTGCTCGGAGACATTTCTAAGCTTCCGCAGGATGCATACGATTCCATTATGAAAGCAGCGGACACCACATCTAATAATACAGGACTGGTATTCAGTATAGCTCTCAACTACGGAGGAAGAGCCGAGATCGTACAGGCTGTCAACAAGGCAGTCAGAGAGGGAAAAGAAGTCACTGAAGAGAGCTTTTCAGATCTTCTCTACACGGCAGGTATTCCGGATCCAGACCTGATCATCAGGACCGGAAACGAATACAGGCTTTCAAATTTCCTTATCTGGCAGTGTGCATATTCCGAGATAGTCATCTCGCCTGTATACTGGCCGGATTTCAGAATAGCAGAGTACGAAAAATGTCTGCTTGAATTTGAGAGCAGAGACCGCAGGTTCGGAGGTGTGAAGAGTTGAAACAGCGTGTGATCTCAGTACTGTTCATGCTTCCGGCACTTGTTTTTCTCGTATTCAAAGGCATACCTCTTCTTTGTCTCATTTTTGTATTGTCTTTAGTCGCGATGCATGAGTTCTACAATGCATTCACCCACATTAATATCCATGCAGACGAATGGATGTGATATGTATCTCTGGTATGTCTGTATATGATCATTATCTGGGGCGAATTCATTACGGGCAATGAACAGAAGGTATATGCACATCTTCTTTGTATGTGGATATTCGGTACGGTGGTCGCAGGACTTCTTACCGGCATCATCAAAAAGGATATGCCCGTATTCGACGGGCTTATCATGGCCCTTGGGTCTTTGTATGTAGGCTTTTTCTTCGCCCACATACCCCTCATAACGAGGATAGAAGGCAATGAAAATATGGTCTGGATAGTATTCATTGTTGCAAACTGTTCCGATATATTTGCACAGCTATGCGGTATGTGGCTCGGAAAGCATAAGCTCTGTCCCGAGCTGTCGCCGAAGAAAACCGTTGAAGGTTCGATCGGCGGTATAATATGCGCTACTATATGCTGCGCAGTTTTCGGGTATTTCGTCTATCCTGATAAATTCATACACTGCATCGTAATGGGTCTGTTCGGTTCTGCATTTTCACAGTGCGGCGATCTCATAGCATCCATGTTCAAGCGCAGGGTCGGTATCAAGGATTACAGCAATCTCATTCCGGGACACGGCGGAGTTCTGGACCGATTTGACAGCGTCCTTCTTACTGCACCATTCGTCTATTACTACATTTTGGTGATCATAAGGCCATGAAAAAACTGTCGGTACTAGGTTCAACAGGGTCTATAGGAACGCAGACTCTTGATATAGTCAGGAATCACAGCGATGAATTCAAGATCGCTTCTTTGACATGCGGTCATAACATACAGCTTTTCAGAAAGCAGCTTGAAGAGTTCAGACCGGAATTTGCCGTATGTGCCGAAGAAAAGGATATGGAGATCCTTGCAAAAGAATTCCCGCACATAGAATTTTCATGGGGCCTTGACGGAATCTGCACAGCAGCTTCACTTGAAAGTGCGGATATGGTAGTGAATTCACTTCTGGGGATGATGGGTATAAAACCTACCTATGAAGCAATCACTGCAGGAAAGGACATTGCATTTGCAAACAAGGAAACTCTTGTAGCAGGCGGAGATCTCATCATGGATGCAGTCAGGGAAAAGGGCATAGCTTTTCTTCCTGTCGACTCCGAGCACTCCGCAATATTCCAGTGTCTTCAGGGGGCAGGCGGCAACAGGATAAGCAAGATACTGCTCACGGCTTCCGGAGGACCTTTCAGAGGATATACCAAAGAACAGCTTAAAACAGTAACGAAAGCACAGGCCCTTAAACATCCCAACTGGTCCATGGGAGCGAAAATAACCATAGATTCAGCTACTATGATGAACAAAGGCCTTGAGATAATCGAAGCGTGCAGGCTGTTTGACGTACCGGCATCTGATATAGAAGTCGTAGTACATCCTGAGAGCGCGATCCACAGCGCCATAGAATTCGCCGACGGATCTATAATCGCTCAGATAGGGAGAGCGGATATGAAGATCCCCATCGCTTATGCACTCAGCTATCCGAGGAGACTTGAGAATGTAGGTGAGAGCCTGGATCTTTTCAGTTTATCCACCATGCATTTCGAAAAGCCGGATCCAAATGTGTTCAGGTGCCTGGGACTGGCTATGAAAGCCATAGAAGAGGGCGGTTCATATACCATCGTCCTCAATGCATCCAATGAAGAAGCAGTAGCTGCTTTTCTGAAGGATAAGATCTCCTTCACGCAGATAGCCGATGCTGTTGAGACAGCCTTGGACCGTCATGAAAAGATAAAAGTCACTTCTCTTGAAGATATTTTTGAAACTGAGAAAAAGGCAAGAGAAGATGTCATAAGATATATCGGGGGTATTGATAGATGAATTGGACACAGATAACAGGTGTGATAGTAGGGATAATAGGTTTTTTATTCCTCATCACTATTCATGAAGGAGGCCATTGCCTCATTTCGAAAATGCTTGGCGTAAGAGTCAATGAGTTCTCTGTCGGAATGGGACCTCTCCTTACGCAAAAAGAGAAAAACGGAACG
>CAYUGP010000064.1:0-8262 GCA_964444315.1 uncultured Oscillospiraceae bacterium
TTTTCTGTAATTATCACATCTCGGCGGCCAGGGCGCAACCGCCCGGATGAAAAAAGAGAGCCCCGACAGCGGTCGGGACCCTCTTCCTGATCTTTTGAAGGATATTGTCCTAGAACAGCCAGTTCATGTACCAGTTGAATACCTGGTTGTTGGCAATCTCGAACTTGCCGCGGGCATAATCCGGAGTCAGCGGATTTTCTTCTTTGAACGCATCCCAGTTGAATACGTATTTGGACTTGATAGGTCCGTCCCATTCAGCCACCGGGCTGTAGCCTTCGTCATTGAGAGGCGTTCCGAAGCTGGAACCCACGTTGTCGTAGCGGGCGTAATCCCTGAGGAATTCCATAAGCGCCGCATACTGATCGATATTCGCATCCTTTGCGAAGAGCAGGCTCTTATCGAAGCCGAATACGTATCCGCAGCCGGGAAGGAGTATGTCGAGGTACTCTTTCGCCTTGTCAAGGATCTGCTGAGTGCTGTGATTCCTCATATATGACAGCGGGAACAGTCCGGACATGAGGAACTTTTCGCCCAGCTTCTCCTTGAAGAGCTTGGGATCTCCCTCATCGAATGCGAGTACGCATCCTGCAGGGAACTCATCGTGGATGAGATCCAGAAGGTTGGTCCAGTCGTCTTCGACGAAGATATACGGACGTATACCTCTTGCCACATTGTCCTGCATCAGTTTCTTGAAGCTCGGCATGTAGATCTCTTCCACGTCCTTCGGTCTCATGAAAGTAGGCATGTGGAGCGGATAGAAGATGTTTTGCTGATAGTCTATATACGGCGGCATACCCATCTTCTGCATGAGCGGGGTAAGCACGTCGCTTGCTTCCTTCACGTATTCCGGACGTCTTCTGATATCCACGGACATATTGGAGAATCCTCTGAGCTGATCCGCGAGGAAGTCCATGGGAGCTTCCGCTGCTCCGCCGGAACCTAAAGTACCGCCGTTATGATAACCCCTGCTTGCGCAGAATCCCATAAACTGAGGGAAGAATGCGGCCGCTTCGTTGTTTCTCATGTTGAGCTCCATCAAAGCCGTGTATGCCATCTTCAGAGGATCCGACGGATCGAGGTTCTTGTGCTGCCTCGGTACTACCTTCTCTATGAGGTAATCGAAACCGTTTTCGATAAGCTCGCCGTACTCTTCAGCGGGCATTCCGCTGACTTCAGGATGCTGCACCTGACCGTTCTCAGCCAGTACGAAGGACTGCGATTTAAGAAGCTGATAAGGATAAGCTGGCCTCATCATGAGCACGGGCGGGCTGAAGGGACAGGTATCGGAATATATCTTATCCGCAAACATCCCCATTGCCTCTAGCAGAGACGTTCCGTCGTACTGCCAGAGAAGCGGATCCTGCTCTGCGTACTGCGCGAGAGCCAGCGGCACCAAAGCCGCTACTACGGGCATACGCGTCGGTACGACGTTGGTGTAGTAGTCATAAAATATCTTGTCGCGTTCGGCAAGAAGTTCAGCCGGGTTTTTCTGATCTGCCATTTTATCTCCTCCGTAAATTTTATAAGAACTGAAATACTATTATCTTGATTAATTATATTTTTCCCTGTATTCTAGAAGCAAGAAACAGTATGCGACAAAATGTCGCACGGTTATTATTAAAATTTCAACACTTCTTCAAAAAACGGCAACAGCCCGGACTCAACCTTTTCTTTCCAGAGCTATGACACACACATTCAGGACAAAATACGATTTCAAAAACGAATTCACCAGAAAAAAAATACAGGACGCATTCCTCATTCTTTCGTCCCGTACTGCTTTGTCCCATATAACTGTCGACAGTATCTGCAGTATTGCAGGTATACACAGAAGCACGTTTTACCGGCATTACGACAACATTTATGACCTGCTTTCCGAAATGGAAAGGGATCTTCTGAGAGAACTAGTCGCTGTGCTTAAGCCTTTCGGTGACCCATGGGCTGTTGACGAAAACGGCAACGTAAAAAGAAAACTGCTGCTGAGATATTTCCATATATGCCACTGGAACAGGAATCTCATACTGGTCCTTACCGAAGGCAACGTTGAAAACAATTTCAGGTCGGATTTCGTAAAAATAATAACGGATACGCTAAGCCCTGTCCTCTCAGATGACAGATGGACCTCACCGAAGCTCAAGCCGTATATGCTGAACCTGACGGCCGACATAATACTGTCGCTGACCTTACTCTGGCTCAAAAAGAACGATATGGACTACGACCAGTTTGTGCAGTTCTACGAAAAGATATTCCGGACTAATTTCCATATGACCAGTGAGGCTATGGAGCTTTCCATATAGCGCAAAAAAAGACCCCGAAAAGTTTCGGAGTCCCTTTGCTTTCTGCTTATTTCAGCGGCGGCAGCTCGTGGATATCGTAGGTGTCATAATATATCTCGAACGCCGTCTTTGTATCACCTGAAAGCTCTATGAGGGCGCCCGCCTGGAACATGGATGACAGAGTCCCTGACGGAGCTTTCCATGCGGCGTTGGATATGACCTCGAGCTTTTCTTCTCCGGGAACGCTTGCCCTAAGAGCTGCCTCTGCCTTGAACAGAAGCACTCCAGTCTCTATATGGTAATCGCTCGATACGATCGCTATCTTCCTTACTTTAGGGTATTGCGTCGTCAGTATATCATAGGTGAATATGGCGTTTTGAGCCGTGGTAAGAGAGTTGTCTTCGACTATGACTCTTTTTTCATCTACTCCCTTTTCTATGAGCCACTTCGCCATCTCGCCGGCTTCTGTAGCGGAGCTGTTCTGTGCTGCCGTACCGCCCCCGGTGCAGACTATATATGATCTGGGATACTTCTCTGCGCTGATGAGGACAACGCCCAGCCTTTCTAACAGCTCTTGGCGCATACTGCCGTCCGGTTCGAGCTGAAAACCCAGGGCTACGATACAAAGCTCATCCGTATCCGGAAGCCCTTCGGGGAGAACGCCGTAATTGAGGGCAATATCTTCTCCCAGGGACATCCACATTCCCATTATTTCTTTCCAGCGTTTTCCCAGGTTTTGATCCAAGGCTCCAAGCTCCTTCAGAAGATCCTTGATATGATCTTCTGCTTCAGCGCCGTAGCTCCCGTAGTCTACCACCATTTCCTCTATGATATCCTGGGCACCCTTTGGCTGAGCCTTCTTTGCGCTGCAGCCTGCAAAAAACAGCATTGCCAAAACAAGCAGCAATGCTATGAAAACAAATCTAATTCTTTCGGATCTCATTTCTGTCCCTTTCAATTGTCATGCATAATGGGCGTGGATATTGTTCGTAACGATCAAAATGACAGCGAACACTGCAGTCGAAGCTATGATACTTGCTATCTGAACTATCCTGACTGTCCTGCTCTTCACTCCAAACAGCACGAGAGCGCTGGCAATAACGCTGATGGCCACTAAGGCGATCTGGATATAATAGAGCCACAGCTGGTCTGCTACATACAGCCTGCTCACGGGGCTTCTGTGCCACACCCTGTAATGTCCGTCAGGCATCATTGCGCGGTCAGTATAAAAGGGTATGTTCAGAACGATCATGTATACTATGTTTGCCAATATCGAAATTAAACTGATCAGCATTTTTTGACCTCTTTTCTCAACCCGTCACGATATCAGTGCCTGTCATGTCTCAGTTTGCTGTAGACACGGAACAGCTCAAGACAGGCTTCCCTGTCTAGACATACAAGAAAGTCCTTAAATGATTCTCTGCCGGCGCCCATCTCGTCGAATTCCTTGTCTCGAAAACCAAGTTCCGCATTATCCTCTATGGTGCATCCGTAATAGACCTTTTCCACCTTTGCCCACAGTATGGCATAAAGGCACATGGGACAGGGCTCACCGGTGGTATACAGCTCGCATCCGGACAGATCATATGTCCCCAGAGCCTTTTCCGCATTCCGTATAGCCGTTATCTCTCCGTGAGCGGTCGAATCCATATTTTCAAGGACCATATTGTGGCCTCTCCCAACGATCTGTCCGTCTTTTACGATGACGCATCCGAAAGGACCGCCGTGCTTTTGCGATATCCCTGCAAAGGCTTCCTTCACGGCCTCTGCCATAAACGGATCCCTTGCTCCTGTTTCGGGTATATCCCAGGGAGACAGAGCGATCTTCATCGCTCCGCGGTCTTTTAAGAAATCCTCGGTCCGGAAGCCCCAGCTGACGCTTATGGAGTCTGTTCCTGCGTTCTTTGCCGTTTCTATATCCGTATCCGAGTCACCTATATATACGCACTCCTCTTTGGGAAGACCCAGTTCCTCCATTACGGCAAGGAGGCTGTCCGGTGCCGGCTTTCTCCTTATACCGTCTCTCTCTCCCAGTACCGTCTCGAAAATGCCAGGGAAGAACTGATCCATAAGGAGCTTTACTGCAAAGTCGGATTTGTTTGATATGACGCACAGCCTTTTGCCCTGCGCTTTGAGTATCCTGAGCATAGGCTCTATCCCGGGATAGGACTTTGTCTTGTCCATATAGTGGACGGAGTAATGATCTCTGAAATCTCCGAAAGCCTTGTCAAGCAGCCCGTCTCCCGTTCCTTCCGGCGCTGCTCTCTTCACGAGCAGCCTCATGCCGTCACCGACAAAGCTCCTGACTTCTTCAAGAGTTCTTTCCGGGAAGCCGTTTTCCCTCATGCTGTGGTTGACGGCATCTGCCAGATCCTCAAGGGTATCAAGGAGCGTTCCGTCAAGATCGAATATGTATGCTTTGTATTCTTTCATTTCCTTATTTTCCGTCCGGGAAGCTGGTGAAAGCTCCCTTTTCGACCTCAGGAAGGCCGTACTTTTCCTTTGCATCCGCTATCGCCTTTATCATAAAGGACATGTTCCTGGCCAGATTCCTCATGACCTGGAGTCCTTCTTTATCTTTCTTTACATCCTCTGCAGTGAATCCGTGCACGTTGTTCCAGTAAGTGCTGGTCGCAATGGGCATCCCGCTGATGGAGAAGTACTTGTTCAGCACGTCGAAAGTTGCAGTTGTGCCTCCTCTTCTTGCACTTGCGACGGCAGCTCCCACCTTCATATGCTTTGAGTAACTTGTGCTGTAAAAGAGCCTGTCCAGAAGAGAAATGAGCGAACCGTTGGGAGAGGAATAGTATACAGGGCTCCCGACGATCAGGCCGTCAGCGTCCCTGAATTTATCTGCAACATCATTCACAATGTCGCCATCAAACACGCACTTTCCTGTTTTGCTGCAGCTGCCGCAGGCTATGCAGCCGCGTATCGCTTTTGTTCCTATATTGACGACCTCCGTATCGATGCCCTCTTCTTTGAAAACGGGTATCATCTCGGCTATCGCCGTACCTATGCACTGGTCGTTTCTAGGACTCCCGTTGATTATCAGAACCTTTGCCATTTTGATCCTCCATTTTTTACTCGTTAAGCGAAAATATCTCTTCTTACCACAGCATACATGAGGCTGTCGAATTCCGGAACAGCAGATGTGATCCCTTTTTCAGCTATCTCCAGTCCGTTTTCCTTCAGTTCCTTCTCAAAGGTCTCGAAGGACACCATCCTGCAGGAGGTGGCAGCCACCATCATCTTTCCGGACTCATGGTCTCTTTCCTGTATCTCGAATGCCTTTGTGATATCGCTTTGCATCTCGGTCTCTCCGTCGCCCATGGTGCATATGAGAGCAAGCCCGTCATCTTTCAGATGAGAGCGTATGAATCTATAGAAGCCTTTTCTGTCTTCACTGAGTACCAGCATATGAACCACCGCCACCACATAGATGAGATCGAAGCGTTCTTCCAGGCTTCCGGACAGACAGTCCAGGGCCCTGAAATGTTCCGCGTATGCAGGAAAGGTCTTGCGGCAGTAGGAAACGGCTTCGGCTGAGATATCGGAAGCAATGAGATCGTATCCTCGCTCAAGGAGCCTTTTGGCATCCCTTCCTTCGCCGCAGCCTATCTCCAGTATCCTGTCTGATGTTTTTATCCCGTACCTTTCGATGACGTCCATGACTATGGGCGTGCTTACCGTGCTCGCCCAGCTGACGCCATTGCCGTGCGCCGCCTTGTACCTCTCGTCATAAGCAGCATAGTATTTGGGCTCCGTCTCCCTGCAAAGGTCTATCCAGTACCTCTGTTCCGTATTTCCGTCTTCGTCTGTAAATTCGTTTTCCAGGATACCGCCGTTCTTAATTATGGATCTTGCCGACCCCATATTGTCCTTATCGCAGACCATGAGGACCCTGTCTATACCGAGTTTTCTGCACTCGAGAAGAGCCAGCCTTATCATCTCCGTTGCGTAGCCTTTTCTTCTTTCGCTGGGCCTTATCCCGTCGCCTATATGGCCTCCGCTTTTAAGAAGGGCGTCATTGAGATAATGCCTTATGTTCACAGCCCCAAGGAGCCTGTTCCTGTCCGTATCCAGAAGAAAGAAAGTCGAGTCCGGGACCTTCCCGTCCGAAGCTTCCTTCACTTCCAGATGCTCAAGGTAATGATCGAAATCGTGATAGTCGTTCTTGAATATAGCCCAGGGTGAATGATTCGTATGGTTCTTCTCCTGGTCTTCTTTCCACTCGTCTATCATCTCGCCGAGCTGCTTCTCATATTCTTTTGTGAGCTTTATGAGTTTAAGGCTCATTCATCTTCTCCGTAGTATTTTTCTATAACTCACAGCAGAGTACCACGTCCATAGGAGCAACAGCACCGCATGGGAGTGGAGTCTTCATACCGCCGTATCCGGTGATCACTTTGCCTTCCCTTGTTTTCCTGATGAAATTTTCAAGCCTCTTCTCGAACTCATCAGGACGTTTCCTCGCCGCCTCTATCTACCCGAAGCAGAGGGCTTCTTCGACCGCATCGTTGTATGAAACGCCTTCCTCCCCGGTGCTTTTTCCGGGAAAGACGAGCCAAACTTCAGTTTCCGATACGAAATGCTGCGAGAGCCATTCTCTCCACCGGAAACGGTCCCGGCAGCTTAGTAATCTCTTTTCTGTCTTCCATTGCTACCATTCACCTGTGGATGTACATCCTCGCCTTGCTTTCTTCTCCGTCTCCATGCACCATGCAGAGGAACTCCCAGCCGTAGCGCTCGTAAAAACCCTCATGATCCGTTACAAGGTACAAAGGTGAAATGCCCCTGTTTTTCATATCCTCTACGGCCATATCCAGAAGTTTCCCCGCGATGCCCATGCAGCGGTATTCCTCTTCCGTATACACCGCGCACACGTTGGGATAAAGGTCTTTCCTGTCATGGAAGTCGTTTTCTATGATGCCGAGGCCTCCGGCTATCTCCTCTCCTGCAAGGCACAGATACCAGCCGTACTCCGTGCTTCCTTCCAGGTAACCGTCCATGCACTCAAGGTATGCTTCTTCGGGTACTCCCCATTTGTCATGGAACCACTTGGCAGCCTTTCCTTTCAGCTCAGGCCTATCTCTTAAAGTGACAAATTCCTGCCTTGTTTTTCTCTTGTCGAGTATTTCCTTCGCCTTTATAAGGACGGGGACTTCTCTGTTTGCTATGAGTCTGCCTATGGCACTCTCCCGCCTCAGCTCGTACTCAGCCAATGCTTCTTCATATGTAAGCTTTAGTGTGGACAGATGGAAATCCTCCGTCTCATCCTTCGTCAGATGCTTCTCTCCGAAAGACAATGCTTTGCAAAGGAAATAGTTATTTATGTTGTGCCTGTGTATGAGGTTGTAAAAGTCACTTACAACCCCTATTTTGCATATGACCTCCGCCTCTGCTCCCAGTTCTTCTTTGAGTTCTCTTTTTATGGCCGCTTCGAGGGATTCAGCTTCCTCGACACCTCCGCCCGAAGTCTCTATGAGAACAGCTTTGCCGAAATCGTCATCCCGGTGTGCTCTGACAAAGTACAGGAAACCGTCGCCGCCTGAAACGACAGCTCTTGCGATCACCCTGACATGGTCCGTATATTCGAAGGGCCACTCCTTATCATTAAGTTCCAGATAAAGCTGCTCCATAAATGTTTTCAGTGTTTCCCCTTGAAGCTGAGGCCGAATATGAATCCTGTCACCCCGCCTATTATATGCGTGATCTGGGATATGCTGTCTATGGCTGTGACTCCGTTAATTATCTCCTGCCCAAGGTAAAGGATCAGGACCAGTATGGCTGTAAGAGGTATCTCTCCCTGCCTTACGGAAGTAAAGGAAGACAGTACTATGAGCATGAAAACTATGCCCGATGCCCCCAGAAGACCGCCCATACCGAAAAGCATGTGGAAAGCCCCTGTGATGCCCGCTGTTATGAGTATGAATGAGACCATTTTCCCGCTTCCGTACTTTTCCTCGATCCCGGGACCCAGAAGGAG
>CAYUGP010000065.1:0-8241 GCA_964444315.1 uncultured Oscillospiraceae bacterium
AATCTGTTTCCAGAGAACCCTGTGCAAGATATTTTCACATCAAAATATTATGATAAGAAGGAAGGCGCACAGCCTGTAACGGAATGGGACGAAGTACAGGATCCCAAGGAACTGGGAATCCCGTATTTCTATGCGGCACTGCCGTTCCTTCCGGTCGTACTCATCCTTGTATTCTCAAGCCTTGTTGTAAAGACTGTTATCATTCCTATAGCAACGGCACACATCCTCAGCTATTTCTTTGTATCTTTCCTTGAGCTTATCAGATGCAAAGATAAGAAAGCTGCTTTCGAGAGCACAGCTGAATTCTGGAAAGGCTGTTCTGACATGATGCTCATCACTGGAGGACTTCTTGTCGCAGCTAACGTATTCTCAGGAGTACTGAGCAAAGTCGGCGGAATCGCACAGCTCTTCTCGCTTGCAATTCCTCAGGCATCCTCTGACAACGTAGTAGTAGTCATCATCGTAGGTGCTGCACTTGCATTTGTATTCACTATCGTTGCAAACGTAGTCGGCATGACGAGCCTCTTCGGTGCAGTCCTGGGTAATATCATGGCATCTATGGGAGTATCCATGCATATCCTTGCAAAGACACTGCTCCCTGCAGGTACTATTTCCGCAGCTCTGTCTCCGGTAGGCCCCGGAAACCTTTATCTTGCAAAAGCTACAGGCATAGATGTTATGACGCTCGTTAAGAGATGTATTCTTCCGGCAGTTTCATATTGGATCACTGCAGTTATAGTGACTCAGTTCGTGCTGGTAGGATAAACAAAAGCGGAGAGAGGAAATATATAAAATGGAAGAAAAAGATTTATTCTCATATCCGGAAGGATATGAATATGCAAAAAGCCTGATCGAAGGAGTTCCTGAAGTAGCTAAAGACGGTCTTCTTTACGGGATCGGCAGATGTGTGATTTAGAGGGGAGGTCCGAAATGACATTACAAGACAGAGTAGATGCTCTTCATAATGCTATCGAGTTCAAAGATGCCGGAAGGATCCCCACCAATTCGAACTACTGGACATGGATGATCCTTGACGCCGGTTACAAGCTGAGCGAAGGGATACTCGATTATGATAAGCTGTTTGATGCCGTTACAGGTTTCCACAAAAAATATGATTTCGACTTTTACAACTATCTTGGAAACAGGAACCCGATCAGAGTATCAAATGCAGCAGGTTCGTTCCTCTATGAGATAGATGATGATAAAGAAATCATTTTCGTAAAGGACCACGGATTCATGAAGGAGGACGAGTATCCTCAGCTTATCGAGAATCCGGATATCTATCAGTGGACAGTCATAGTCAACAGAGCTGCAACAAGACTTCACGGTGAAAACGCCGATGAACACTTCAAGGAAACTGTAGCCGAAATGAAGGCTTACGGTGCTGCAACCGGTAGGATCGCAGATGCTTTTGTAAACGATCTTCAGGTTCCCCTTGCAAGCAAAATCAGATGTCAGTCCCCGATCGAGCTCATATTCAGCTATTACAGGGGAATAAGAGGTTTGTCCCTCGATTTGAGACGCAGATATGATTTGGTAAAAGAGGCTTGTGAAAAGCTTACAGTCACACAGGGATTCCCCGGAATCGCACAGGCTGTACAGGGACCCCGACCACAGGAGGCTGTGTTCTCCCTTGAAACTGCATTCCTTGCACACAGCATAATGAACCGCAAACAGTTCGAAGAAGTATACTGGCCGCCTGTAAAGATGGTGATCGACGGCATTGTTGCCGGCGGCAATAAATTCAATATCTTCTGCGAAAGCGAATTCCTTCGTTTTGCTGATTTACTTGCCGATGTTCCCAAGGGAGCAATTCTTTTCGAACCGGAAGAAGATGATATCTTCGAACTCAGAAAAGTACTGCCCAACATTGCATTCGGCGGCGGAATGTCTCCCGACTATCTCGGAAGAAGAACTAAAGAAGAATGTGTTGACTATGCTAAAAAACTGGTCGAAGGCGTCGGCCGCGACGGTGGTTTCGTAATGGGTCAGACAAAGATGATGACATACAGAAACGACGCAAAGCCTGAGAACATTCTTGCTGTACAGGAATTCTGCAGAAACTGCAAATAATAGTGTCTTGGAGTGGGTGCAAAAGCATCCACTCCTAGTTATATATATAGAGGAGAGACGATCATGGAAAATCCAAACTTGGTAAATGACCCGGAAGGGTACGAAAGAGCAAAAGAACTCCTGGATAAAATAGGCATCCCTGAAGCCGGAAAAGAAGGTTTCCTCTTCGGCTTGGGTTTGACGATCCTGTACTAAGGAGGTAAGAGCTATGAAACTTGAAGAAAGAAAACAGATCTTGAGAGATGTAGTAGACTTCAAAAAAACCGACCGCATCCCGACAACTTCAAACTTTTGGACATGGACTATCCTGGACTCAGGATACAAGCTCAGCGAAGGGCTGTATGATTACGATGTCCTGTACAAAGCTGTAACAGATTTTCATAAGAAGTACTGCTTCGACCTTTACAACTATTTCGGAGACAGAAATCCATTCAGAGTTGCCGATGCAGCCGGTGGAAACAGTTATGAAATAGACGATGAGAAAGGCATCATCTCTCTTAAAGACAGATGTTATATGAAGGAAGATGAATATCCTCTCCTTATAGAGAATCATTTCAAATTTGTCTGGACGGTCATCACGAGAAGATCCTCGCCTAAATTTACAGGACCGGGATGCGAAGAAGCGTTCTTTGATACTATAAAGGAGATGGGCCTTTTCAACGAGTCCAATGCAAGGATCAGAGATACCTATGTAAACGAGTTCGGCGTACCTGTTCCTGCTGCGCTCAGCGTAAGAGCTCCCATTGAAATGATGATGGGGATCTACAGGGGAATAAAGAATCTGTCCGTAGATCTTCGCAGAAGATACGATGAAGTAAAGGCTGCCTGCAATTCGATAGCGATGACTACAGGACTTGAACAGTCGATCGCGGCATTGGAAGGTCCTGCCCCCGATGATGCAGCTTACGATGTATGGTCCACATTCCTTGCTCACAGCATCCTTAATCAGAAACAGTTCGATGATCTGTTCTGGGTATATATAGGAAGACTTATGGACAAGTGCGTTGAAAAGAACAGGAAGTTCTATATCTTCTGTGAAAGTGAATTCCTTCGTTTCTCAGATTATCTGAAGGACATTCCAAGAGGAACAGTGCTCTTTGCACCGGAAGAAGATGACATTTTCGAGCTCAGAAGAACACTTCCGAACATAGCTTTGGCAGGCGGAATGACGACAGAGCTTCTGGGTGGCGGAACAAAAGCAGAGTGCCTTGATTATGCAAAAAAACTTGTTGATGAACTCGGAAGAGATGGTGGTTTTGTAATGGGCCAGAAGAAGATGATCTCTTACAGAAACGATGCCAAGTCCGAGAATGTCCTGGCTGTTCAGGAATTCTGCAGAGAGTGTAAATAAGTATTGATTGATAGTATAAAAAAGACGAGGCATTGGACCTCGTCTTTTTTGTTCGATTGTGTGTGATCAGCGGAAGTATCTCTTGAGAAGACCTTCAAGTGCTTTTCCGTGTCTTGCCTCGTCTCTTGCCATCTCATGAACTGTGTCGTGGATAGCATCAAGGTTGTTTTTCTTTGCGCAGGCTGCAAGTTCGAACTTGCCCTGTGTTGCGCCGTATTCACACTCGACTCTCCATGCCAGATTCTTTTCTGTGGAATCTGTCATCTGTGGCTCAAGATAGGATCCGAGCAGTTCTGCAAACTTTGCAGCATGCTCCGCTTCTTCAAAAGCTGCCTTCTCCCAGTAGAGACCGATCTCGGGATATCCCTCTCTGTGGGCAACTCTTGCCATGCACAGATACATACCTACTTCAGAGCACTCTCCCTGGAAGTTTGCCTTGAGCTGGTCAAGGATGTACTTCTTGTCTTCTTCGCTTACGCCGTCGAGCTTGGTGCCGATACCGAATACATGCTCTGCAGCAAGTTTCTGTTCACCTTCTTCGACTTTAACGAATTTTTCACTGCCCACGTGGCATACGGGACATTCTTCGGGCGGATTTTCGCCTTCATAGATGTAACCGCATACTGAGCATCTCCATTTTGCCATGTCTATATTCCTCCTTACAAAACGGTAATTAACTATCTTGATTCATCATATTGTAAATTAAGATTTTAGTCAAACGGTCTTTCTATACATTTTCCCGAATAATAAGTCACCATTTTGCTCTCCTTGTTCGTGATAAACAACAAATTAGCATAAATTTTGGTGATATAGACATAAAAAATAATGAAATAAGTGTTGCCTTAGCACATAATGTGTGTTAAATTACTAAAAATTTAATAAAAAATATGTGTTCAATGCATAATATTTACACTTTGAATATATACATATTTTGTGGATAACAACCATTTTATGGGAGTAAAAAAAATATGGACGATATTAAAAATGAAAAAGTCGGAGTTGTAGGATATCTGGCGCTTCTATTCGCAGCGGTGTTCTTTTCCGGGATATTTGCTGGAAAAGATGGAATACTCAGTGCGCTTGACTTCCAGACATATCTCGGGTCTTACGGGAAGATAGCCGAGACGGCATATTCTTCAGGAATAGTCGGAAGCGGCGGCAGCGGAGTGAGGGAAGGATTCTTCCAGGCCATATCCATTGCTCCCGTGATGATCTTCTCCGTAGCCTTCATAGGATGCATAGATCACCTTGGAGGATTAAGGGCTGCACAGAAGATACTGACTCCTCTTACAAAACCTTTGATGGGTGTTCCCGGAGTATGCGGGCTTGCCATGATAATCAACTGGCAGTCATCGGACGCAAGCAGCGCCCAGGCAAGAGACCTTTACGAATCCGGATATATAAGCAGAAAGGAAAGAGAAAGGCTCGTAGCCTACGAATTCATAACCGCAGCCTGTATAGGAGTGTTCTTCTCGAACGGAGCCATAATCCTGCCATATCTAACGATACCCACAGGGCTCATGCTTGTGATCATAGTGGCAAACAAGTTCGTTGCAGCAAATCTCATGAGGCTTTACCAGCTCCTTTTTGACAGAAAAAATCCTGACGAGCATGCGGAGACAAAAGCAAAGGATACAGCTGCAGAAGCAGGTTCTTCCGCTGAATCTAAGAAAAGCAAGAAGGGGCTCATAGAAGTCTTCTTCGAACAGGGCGCATTCGGTTTCAAACTCTGGTTCGAAAAGGTATGCGTGGCGATCATCTTCGGATATGCCGTAGTCGAATTTCTGAAGATCACCGGTCTTATGAACGTCATAAGCATGGTCTTTTCTCCCATACTCGGGCTTCTGGGACTTCCGGGAGAAGCAGCCATAGCGATACTCTCATCATATATGACTCTGCCGGCCGGCTGCGCCATAGCAGCATCTTTGGTACAGGACGGTACCATAACTGCAAGCCAGCTGACAGTGCTCTTCCCGATGATGTATGCCGTATCGAGCAATCTTCTGTACATAGGAAGGGTGGTAGGTGCTTCCGGAGTGAATTCCAAGAAATATCCCGTATATATAGTCATAGGTCTTCTGTGCGCCGTAATAGGCGGACTGGTAGTCAGCTTCATAGCGTAAAGGAAAAAGTGAAATGATAAGCGAAGAATTAAGTAAAAAGATAGAAGAAACGGTCTGTTCCTATGTCAATCAGAATTCACAGGAATATATCGATCTTTCCAAAATGATATGGAATCTTGCCGAGCTTCAGTTCAAGGAATTCGGTTCCGTAAAGCTCCTTACGGAGAAGCTGGCATCTGAAGGCTTCGAAATAGAGAACGGTGTCGCAGGGATACCCACAGCCTTCGTTGCCACATTCAAAAACGGCAAAGGCCCGGTGGTATCCACCTGGGGCGAATACGATGCTCTTAAGGGCCTTGGCCACGAAGTCTCAGCCACTAAGACTCCGAACGGAAAAGACGGCCACGGCTGCGGTCACAATCTCATGGGATCTGCATGTGTGGCCGGTATAGTGGCAGCCAAAAAGTTCATGGTAGAAAACAATATCCACGGCACCCTGAAATACTTCGGATGCCCCGCCGAAGAGGGCGGAAGTGCCAAGGTCTTCATGGTGAGAGAACACGTGTTCGACGGTGTGGATGCGAATATAAACTGGCATCCCGCAAATGCCAACATAGTCTCCCAGGCAGCTGCAACGGCCATAATGTCCGTAAAGTACCTGTTCCACGGCAGAGCCTCCCATGCGGGAGTTTCTCCACATCTGGGCAGATCGGCCCTTGATGCTGCGATCCTCACCGATGTGGGCGCCAACTATTTAAGAGAGCATGTACCGCCGGATGTAAGGATACAGTCCATCATCACAAAAGGCGGAGATGCACCGAATATAGTTCCTGCCGAGGCGGAGATATGGTACTTCCTGAGAGCGCCGAAAAGGCAGATGCTCGATGAAGTATTCGAAAGGATGAACAAGATAGCTCAGGGCATGGCAATGTCCACTGAGACAACGGTGGATATAAGGGTGGGAGCAGGAGCATGCTCCAACGGAATGCCCAACAACACTCTTGCCGAAATGGTGCTAAGGAACCTCCTCAAGGTGGGAGGACCGAAATTCTCCGAGGAAGATTACGAATTCGCCAAAGCACTCAACAAGGAAGTGACACTTTCAGAAAAGAAGCAGTCCATGGAGCAGATGTACCGTATTACGGATCCTGATATCTACTCTAAAGATCTGTGCGAATTCGTTCAGACGGATATGATGAAGGGCGTTGTTGCTCCGTACTCAGGAGACGGATGTGATGTTCACTGGCAGATACCCTGTGCACAGTTCAATACATGCTGCCAGCCGGTCGGTACAGGCAATCATTCATGGCAGCAGGTCGTATGCAGCGGATCGTCCATAGGGTGGAAGGGTATGCTGACTGCAGCCAAAGTGCTTGGACTTTCCCTTTGTGAAGCACTCTGTGATGAGGAGCTTTTGAAGAAAGCCCGCAAGGAGCTCGATGATAAGCTTGCCGAATATCCGTACACTTCGCCCATACCGCCCGATGTTATGCCCAATATAGACGGCAGGGAGGACTGGTAATGGTAAACGTAAAGGAAAAAGTCGCCCAGTATAGAGACGATATGATAAGAGTGAGAAGGCATCTCCATGCTCATCCCGAACTCTCCAAACAGGAGTATGAGACCTGTAAATACGTTCAGAAGGAACTTGAAAAAGCAGGGATCCCCTATGAGCTCACTCCTTCGCAAAGAAGCATAGTTGCAACCATAAAGGGAGCGCATCCGGGAAAGACCATAGTACTCAGAGCCGACTATGATGCTCTCCCTATAAAAGAGAACACAGGTCTTCCTTTTTCAAGCGAGGTCGACGGCGTCATGCACGCCTGCGGATATGATACCCACGCTGCCATAGGACTGGAAACTGCATGGATACTGAACGACCTTAAAGACCAGCTCCACGGCACATACAAAGTGCTGTTCCAGGAAGCGGAAGAAGTAATGTTCGGTGCACTACATGCCCTTGAATCGGGACTTCTCGATGACTGCGACAACTCGCTGATGCTCCATGTGGCTGTAGATCATGACACAGGGGTATTCCTCATAAACTACGGCGTGAGATGCGCCAAAGTGGGAAACTGCGAGATAAACGTAAAGGGAAGAGCTGGGCACTCTTCACGACCTGAACAGGGGATAAATGCTGCTCTAGTGGGAGCCAGGATAGTAAGCGCCATAGCAGATATCACGGCATATGAACTTCCCAGAAGTGAATTCGTAGTATTCTCTCCGACGCTCATATCCTCCGGAACAAAGGAAAACATTATCCCGGGAGAGTGCAGGATACTGGCAAACGCAAGATACTTCGATGATAAATACGACGAGATACTGGGCAATGCAGTAAAGCGTATAGCAAAAGGCGTGGCAGACAGCTACGGAGCGGAAGTCGAAGTAAGCTTCACGGGAGAAGGTACTCCCATGATAAATGACAAGGAATCAACGGATCATACTTTCGAGATAATAAGAAGGCTGTGGGGAGATGAATACATAGATATGACTCCACCCGGACTTTTCGGAGACGATTACGCATTCATACAGAAAAAGATACCGGGGGTCGTAGTCAACCTGGGAGCCGCAAAAGACGGAAAGTATACCATAGGTCACAACGAAAAGATGATGGTGGACGAAGACTACATGGATATAGGTTCCGAATTCATCTGTACCTACGTTCTCGAATATCTTGGGGTCGAATGTCCCTGATGATTCAAAAGATAAAGGAAAAAAGTAATGGCTAAATTCACACTGAAAAGAATACTGCAG
>CAYUGP010000066.1:0-8117 GCA_964444315.1 uncultured Oscillospiraceae bacterium
TGCCTTTATCTTACGGGCTTTTCACTGAACAGGATATCCTGCGGTCCGGTCGTATACGCAGTCGAGGATGAGTATCAGATAGTATTCTCAAGCAGCGCAGATTCTCTTGGATGGGTGACCGTAGACGGAAACGAGTATTACGACCTTTATTCCGGCAGCCAGAAGAGCGGCAGGATACACAAGGTCTGTGTACCCATGGATATTTTGAACAGCGCAGGGTCCTATGAGATCCATGTTCAGAAAGTGGTGTACAGAGGACCCTTCGGAGGGCTTCTCGGCAAGATCATTTCTGAAGATACTGAGTTCTGCGCACCGGACTTTTCCGACGGTATAAGGTACCTGAGTTTTTCCGATATACATATGCATAAGAAAGCCGCCTGCCTCACGGAGTCAAGATCGGGAGATTATGATTTCCTGGTCCTCGTCGGCGATATGATATCGGATGTTGAGACTTTCGCCGATGCCAATTATGCCAATGAACTGGCTTCAAAGATGACCGAAGGAAAGATGCCCGTGATCTATGCCAGGGGCAACCATGAAGTCAAGGGAGCCTATTCCGACGATCTTTACATGTTCGTGGGGAGCAAGGATCAGGATTTCTACTACAGCATCAGGATGGGAGAGCTATATGCGCTGGTCCTAGATATAGGGGAAGACCACGAAGACGACTGGTGGGAATATTACGGTACAGCGGAATACGATCTCTACAGGGATGAGCAACTGCGTTTCCTGGATGCCGAAATAGAAAAAGGGGATTATCTCGATGCAAAGTACCGCATGGCGATATGCCATATCCCCATCGTATATATCAATTACAGACACGACCACGAAAGCATAAAGGCAGAGATGACCGCCCGCCTCAACGAGATGGATCTGGACATGTGCCTTTGCGGCCATCAGCACGAAGTACTCATTTTCGAGCCGGGCCTGGTGACTCCGGGAGAATCCCTTGTCTACAATCCTGAATATGCCGAAGGTACTTACAGCGGCTATCTTACGGATTTCAATTTCCCGTCTCTCATGGTGAGCAAACCGGGATACACTCAGCCCGAGGCCGACGAAGATAAAAGCAGCCACATCGGGCTGCTTGTAAAGGCCGATCTTAAAACCGGTAATCAGAGATGCATGTATATAAACTCAAAGGGAGATACGGTCCCCGTAGTCAATCCCTTTGCGGACAAATCTTACGGTGAAGAGATCGAGATCTCTCCGCAGCGTGAGATGAAATAGCTGCCTTCATTCTCCTCTTTTCTTCCACTTCTTGGAGAGGAAGAAGATGAGTCCTATGATGAAGGGCACGTTTCCCGCGCAGGCGTCTCCCAGCCAGAAGCCCTGGGCTGCGAGGCCTTGGACGAAACCGAAGAAGTAGGCAAATGCTATTCTCGCTATTATTCCGTCGAAGATGGCTACCATAAGATTTAGCCTGCTGTTTCCGGAGCCGTTTATGATGGAGAATGCATAGCTTCTGCCTGCGACTCCTATGAAATTGATAATGAAGGGCAGTATCATGATGGACGAAGCGCCTATGACGGCGGCGTCCTTCGTGAAGAGTTCGAACATTGCCGTGGGGAATATGAGTACCAGGGCGATGAAAGTACCGGCAATTATGGCAGAGAACAGAAGGATGTACATAAGAGTCCTCGTCACTCTGTCATATTTTTGTGCTCCGATATTCTGCCCGATTATGGTACTTCCCGCCGTTGTCAGGGAACTGCTCAGGATATTTATCATCATGCTGACCTTATTGTATATACCTGCAAGAGCTGTGTATACGACGCCACAGGCATTGATCCAGGCTGCGAGTATGAGCTTGGAGATGCTGACGGATGCTGTCTGTATGGACATGGGGATGCCCAGCTTGAGAAGGGATCTCAAAGCTGCAGGATCTATGGCAAAGCTTGAGAGTTTGAAGTCGAATCCGAATCTGTCCCTGTGTCTGTAAAGGTAGATAACGGCTGTTATGAAGGAAACACCCTGGCCTATGACCGTTGCAAGGGCTGCTCCGAAGACGCCCATACCCATGTATTTTACGAAGGTGATGTCCAGTATTATGTTGAGTATGGACGCTACGGCTATGAAGATGCAGGGCTGCTTGGAGTTGCCCATACCTCTTAATATGGCGCAGGTGGCATTGTATCCTGCGGTGAACAGTATGCCTCCTACGGCACAGGTGAGGAAGTATTTCTTTGCTTCGGCATAGGCGGAAGCAGGTGTGTTGAGGATGCTAAGGAGCCAGTCGCCTGCAACTATGCAAAGCAATCCCATGATCACGGCGATCAGAAATGAAAGGGAATACAGAGTGCCTATGAGCTTTTTTACTCTGTCCTTTTCTCCGGCTCCCGTAGACTGGGCTATGAGTACCTGCCCGGCACTGGCAAAGCCCATCAGGAGGGATATGACGAGAAAGAGTATGTCGGCTCCCACCGATACGGCAGCCAGGCCAATCTGTCCTTCGACTCTTCCGACCACCAGCATATCCACTATGTTGTATATGGCCTGAAGCGAGTTGGCGATCAGAAGCGGCCAGGCATATATGAAAATATTCTTGACTATACTTCCCTGAGTCAGATCCCTGCTCAATGTTTTTTTATCGTTTTCCATCAGTTCTTCTTATCCTTGTTTTCCGGCGCGGGTACGGTTTCTGTCCTTATGCCTGCCGGATCTCCGTCCTTAACTTCTATAGTACCCTCTACTGCTCTAAATACAGGTCCGTAGGGGTTACCCGGTTCTTCTATCATCAGGAGCTCTGCGCTGAATTCCTGTCCTTTTTTATCCAGAAGCTTTTTCTTGCTGACTGTTTTCCCTGCGAGGAATTTTTTCGCATCGGTTTTTGTAAAGCTCACATTAGCCAGCATCTTCTGTTTCTGCTTTTCCCAGATGATGAATTTGCATCCGTCCTTAAATCCGCTGCATCCGTACCCGTTTTTTGTCTCGAATACGTCTCTTCCGCACCTGGGGCATTTGCCGAGAGATTTCGGCTCTTCCCGTACCAGCTCCTGAAGGCCGAAGCCTGCCGATCTTGTTTTGCCGTCGTCCGTAAGGTATACGAGGCCTCCATAGGTGTTTCCGCTCTTTTCGGAATAGAGTTTCTTTAAGGCCACAGTATTTTTGCTGCGCTTTTTTCCGGTGCTGTATTCAGAACCGTCTGAATTAGTTCTGGTCTCGTCTGTCCATTCGCCGGAGAGCCATTCGTGGACCATGTCGCCTGTGATCTTGGTCTTGCTCATCATCCCCGATTTTATATCTTTCCAGATCACGAAGTTGCAGCCCTTTTTAAATCCGCTGCATCCGAAGCCCCGTTCTCCTTCGATGACGGGTTCTCCGCATCTGGGACAGTTTCCGAAGCTGGCTCTTCCTCTTCTCATGGATTCGGGTATCAGAAAGCTGTCGACTTTCGGGTAATCAGTATGAACTACTTTTTTTATCATTTCAAGGACGGAATCGGTAAGATCGGTCCAGGGGACCTGCCCGTCCTTTATTTCTTCCTGAACTGCCCACCAGTATCCCGTCATGTCGGGTTTCTTCAGTTCATCCGGGAGTATCCTCAGAAGTTCCCGTCCGAGCTGTGTCGACCGTATGGTCTTTCCTTTGCTCTCTATGTAGCCTCTTTCTTCCAGGGTGTCTATTATGCCGGACCGGGTCGCCGAAGTCCCTATGCTGCCGTTTTCACCCTTTTTGTCCTTATCCTTTGAAAGCAGCAGTTCCTTGGCTCTCGGGTCCGTAACATACTTTGCGATGCGTGTCATATCCTCATTGAGTGATGCTTTGGTGTACCTCGGAGGAGCCTTGGTCTCCTTTGCCTCGGAATATGCTTTTTCGCAAGTCCCCTTGTATCTGCCGGGAGCTATGGAGCTGAGTTCGCTTTCGCTTTCTTCCTCGTCTTCTCCCTCTTCCTTGTCTTTTTCCGGGCGTATGAGCTGCATAAATCCGGGAGAAAGTACTTTTGTCGAGTTTGCTTTGATCACACCGTCCAATGCTGCTGCTTCAAGGCTCGTTCTTTCTTTTTCCGCCGGAGGCAGGAACTGGGCCATATAGTATTTGACTACGGCCAGGTAAACGTTCCGTTCCTCTTCTGTCAGATTCGAAAGATCGATGTCTCTGTTTTGGGGTATTATGGCCGTATGGGCTGTGATGTTTTTATCATCGAAAGCCTTGCTGTGAAGCGCAGTGTCTATGGGTAGCCTGGAAAATACAGTCGCCGCAGGGTCGGATCTGAGGTTCTTCATGACCTGCCTCACGGTCCCGGGCGCTTCCTTATACTGCTCTTCGGAAAGATACTGGCAGTCCGACCTGTTGTATGTTATGGCATTGTGCCTGTCTCTTAAACTCTGGGTTATCTCAAGTGTCTTCGAGGGATCGTAGCCGAACTTGGCTGAGCAGTAGGTTTGGAGCTTTACGAGGTTGAAAGGTAGTGGCGGCTGCTCCGTTATGGATTTTTTCGATATGTCTATATTGTCGAAGGCCTTTCCGCTTAAGGCTTTTACCGTATCATTTACGTAGCTTTCGTCGGTTATCCTGCCTCCGCTGAGCCTTGGATCGTCTTTGGGGAGCTCATATACTGCGGTGATAGTTTTTCCGTCTATGAGCAGATCCGCTTTTACGGTGAAATAGGCAGTCTTGACATGGTTTTCTATGGCCATGTCCCTTGCGACCACCAATCCTAAAGCCGGAGTCTGGACTCGGCCCACGGTAAGCATCTTCACCTGGGGGTTGAGAAGGGTGAAGTATCTGCTGAAGTTATAGCCCACCATCATGTCTGCCACGCTTCTGGCGTGGGAGGACCATCCGGAGTTTTCAAACTCTTTGTTATCCTTCATGTTTGAAAGGGCTTTTTTGAGAGCTGCCCTGGTGGTGTCTCCCGTGGCAAGTCTGTATACGGGTCCTTTGTAGCTGAACCAGCCGAGTATCTCATCGATAAGGTACTGCCCTTCATCGTCAGGGTCTCCTGCGTGTATGACGCAGTCGGCGTTTTTCAGAAGCTCACCTATCTGGTCTAGTCTCTCCTTTTTCCCTTCCCCCGGTTTCTTCTCCCAGTTGTCGAAATATATGGGAAGGTCGCGCAGAGTCCATTTCGCATATCTCGGATCGTAGTCTTCGGGGTCTTTCAGGGTAAGCAAATGGCCGAAGGCAGATGTTATGACATAATCTCCTTTTTCCGTATATCCGTTCTTCTGCACGGCGCTGCCGTCTATGGCATCGGCCACGGCGCGTGCCAGCATGGGTTTTTCCGCTATTATGAGTTTCAATATTATCCTCTTTTCAGCTATGAATAATCAATTATGTCACAAAGTTCCATTTCAGGCAAATGGAGTCGATTTTAATTAAAGGGCAATTCCGGATCGCTTCCTTGGTAAGAATGCTAAATAATACTTGATATCGTTTTTGTAAAGGTGTAACATTACTATAAAATACCAGAAAGGACCATTTATGTTCAATATCATCTCTTCATCTTCAAGCTCATCATCCCGCTCCTCTATTGGGTGCGTGATTTGCTGTAGCTTTGAAAGATGACTTGAGATAGGATATATAGGTCATATTACCGGAGAGCTGCAGCTCTCCGGTTTTTGTTTATCAGGAGGTATGTGTATGGAGGAAAGAGTATACAACTTCTCGGCAGGCCCGAGCCAGATGCCTCTGGATGTGCTTAAAAAGGCGCAGGAGGAAATGCTCTGCTATCCGGGAGCAGGATGCTCGGTAATGGAGATGAGCCACAGATCGTCTTCATTCGACGAGATAATAGACGGCGCTGAAGAGACATTGAGGAAACTTATGGAGATCCCCGATGATTATGCGGTGCTCTTTATGCAAGGCGGCGCAACGACACAGTTTTCCATGGTGCCGATGAATCTGGGGCATCAGGGTGACTGTTTCGCATATCTTCAGACCGGACAGTTTGCGACAAAAGCAAAAGATGAGGGGGCCCGGTGGGGCAATGCTCTGTTCGCAGGGAGTTCAAAGGATGCCAATTATTCATATATCCCAGAGACGGTGAATATACCTGAAGGGGCCAGGTTCCTCCACATAACGGGCAATAATACTATCTACGGCACAGCCTTCAACAAGCTGCCCGATCACGGGAGAACTCCTCTTGTTGCAGACTGGTCCTCGGCAATATTGGGAAGGCAGATAAACGTAAAGGATCACGATCTCATCTATGCCGGGGCTCAGAAAAACATGGGGCCTGCAGGACTGGCGGTGGTCATCATGAAAAAGACCCTGCTGGATTTCGAAGTCGATCCTGTAGTGCCCATAATGCTCCGTTACAAAGTGGCTGCAGACAACAGATCCATGTACAATACCCCGCCCACCTTTTCCATATATATGGCCAAACTCATGTTCGAGTGGGTAAGGGCTCACGGAGGAGTTTCGGCCATGGAAGAAGTGAACAGAGCCAAGGCAAAAATGCTCTATGAATATATAGACACTTCGGACATTTACAAAAACCCTGTAAGAGAATGCGACAGATCCATAATGAATGTGACTTTCACACTTCCTTCTGAAGAGGATACGGCAGCATTCATAAAGCTGTGTAAGGAGAAGGGGATCATAAACATCAAAGGGCACCGGAGCGTCGGGGGCTGCAGGGCAAGCATATACAACGGTATGCCCATAGAAGGAGTCAGGCATCTCATAGACGTAATGAAGGAATTCGAGCTCAAGAAGGCTTAAGGATAAGGAGAGAAGAATATGTACTACATCAGACTATACGATCATCTGGCGGATGCCGGAAGGAAAATATTCAGCGATACCAAATATACCATCAAGGAAACGGGAGACCACCCGGACGGGATAATGGTCCATTCCACTCCGCTCTTTGATATACCGCTCAATCCGGAGCTCAAATCCATAGTCAGGATAGGGGCAGGCGTGAACACGATCCCCGTGGACGAGTGCACGAAAAAAGGAATATGCGTATTCAATTGCCCGGGAGGAAATGCCAATGCTGTGAAGGAGCTTACCCTTGCTGCTATCATCATGACCATGAGAAACGGTGTGGCCGCCATGAACTGGGTAAAGAGCCTTCCCGGGGATGAGAGCGATCCCGGAAAGACCGTTGAAAAAGGCAAGGATGTGTTCAAAGGACCTGAGATCATGGGCAAGACCATGGGAATCATTGGCGTCGGAGCCATAGGTTCCAGAATGGCCAGAGCCTGCGACGATCTCGGAATGAAAGTGTACGGATACGATCCATATCTTTCCCACAGCAGAGTGCAGGAGCTCAGGCAGTACGCGGAGTTTGTGGATGATGTGGACGAGCTCCTTGAGAAATGCGACATAGTGACAGTACACATACCCCTTGATGAAAAGAACAAGGATTTCATAGATGCCGAAAAGATAGGAAAGATGAAGGACGGTGTATATCTCGTAAACTATGCAAGAGGTCCCATAGTCAACGACGACGCTCTTCTTGCCGCCCTCGACAGCGGCAAGGTCAAGGCATATATCACAGACTTCCCGACCACCAGGCAGATGAAGCATGAAAACGTTTTCTTCACTCCCCATCTGGGTGCCGGTACACCGGAAGCCGATGAGAACTGCGCAGTCATGGCTGCAAAGCAGACCATCGACTATATCGAAAACGGAAATATAACCAACTCCGTCAATTTCCCCGACGTAAGTTTTGCAAGGGCCGACGGAGCCAGGGTCACCGTGATCCACGAAAACAAAGTCGGTATGCTCGGTCTCATGACTGAAAAAATAGCAGCCGACGGACTGAATATAGAGAACCTGGTGAACAAAGCAAGAGGCGCTCTTGCATATACCATATTTGATTTCAATACGGGAGTTCCCGATGATCTCGCAGATAAGCTTTCCGCTATAGACGGAGTCATCAGGGTAAGAGTCATAGACTGACCATGAATGAGGATATAAAGGTAAAATTCAAAGAAGCGGGAGCTGCGGTCCCGGAGATACTCTTTCCCAAGGCTGATCTTAGGAAGTGGGCCTGCGTGGCCTGCGACCAGTTTACGAGCCAGCCGGAGTACTGGGATGAGGTTTCATCGTATATAGGCGATTCACCTTCATCCCTTGACCTTATGCTGCCGGAAGCCTGGCTGGGAACTCCGAAAGGAGAAAAGCACCGGGACGCGATCTGTGGCAATATGGAACAGTACTTA
>CAYUGP010000067.1:0-7841 GCA_964444315.1 uncultured Oscillospiraceae bacterium
TGAACTGACCCCAAAAGGTTAGACAAAACACGGGCACGCAATCAAGCGATCATGGAGGACTGGATCCTGTATTGAACAGGGCTCAGTCCTCTTAATTTGCCCTTGATACGATAGTTGTTGTAATAATCAATATATTTCACAAGTTCATCTCTGAACTCATTGATATTCTTAAACTCTCTTAAGTAGAGCAGTTCAGACTTAAGAAGTCCGAAGAAGTTCTCCATTACGGAGTTATCTAAGCAATTTCCTTTTCGTGACATACTTTGGATTATCCCTTTTTCTTTGAGACGATCCTGATACATTTTGTGCTGATACTGCCATCCCTGGTCTGAGTGGAAGATAAGTCCGGTGCCATCAGGTATCTTCGCAAAGGCTTTATCAAGCATATCCATGACCTGACCAAGCATAGGTCTTTCGCTGATATTAAAGCTGATGATCTCACCGTTGAACATGTCCAGTATCGGTGATAGATACAGTTTCTGTCCGAACAGTGAAAACTCCGTTATGTCTGTCGTCCATTTCTGAAGAGGGTGGTCCGCATGGAAATCTCTTTTGATGAGGTTTGGCGCCACTTTACCTATCTCGCCTTTGTAGGAACGGTACTTCTTGATCCTGACCATGCATTTGAGTTTAAGCTGCTTCATCAGGCGTTGTACGGTCTTGTGGTTGATCAAATATCCGCGGTTGCGCAGCTCAAGAGTTATCCTTCTGTACCCGTAGCGCCCTTGATTCTCATGGAATATCGCTGTTATCTCTTCCTTCTCGGCCCTGTATTTATCCGGCTTCATGGACCTCTTCAAGTAGTAGTAATAGGTACTCCTGGGTACCCCGGCTATCTTCAAAAGCTCGTTTAGCGGATACTTTTGCCTTAATTCAGAAATGACGGTTACTTTGTCTCCTGTTCCGATCTTTCCCGCTCTTGAACTAAGGCCATCAATTTTTTTAAGTATTCATTCTCCATCCGAAGACGCTGAACTTCCTGAAGAAGATCTTCGTTTTCGTTCACGTCTTTCTTTGGCGGTCTTCCTTTTTTCTTCCCTGTCATGTTCTTTGATCTGCCTCGTCGTTCTTTGTAGAGTGCTTCTTTGCCTTCTTCGTAGTATATCCTTTCCCACTTTGCTACAGTACCATGAGTTTGAATGCCAAAATGGGCTGTTGCCTGGGTTAAAGACATAGAGTGCTGATGCATATATTCTACAACATGGACTTTAAAATCACCACTGTATGTCCTTCGAACATTAGTGAGATATTCTATGCCACCTGTCTTGTAAAGACAGACCCATTCTCTGATTTGACTGTAGCTAATCCCATATTTGGCTTGCAGCATCCTAAACCCACCATTTTTACCTTCCAGATATTCCTGAACTATCTGAAGTTTGAATTCATTACTGTACTTTTTTCTTCCTGACATCTTAAAACCCCTTTCATTAGAGTTTTTTGTCTAACGAAAGGGGTTCACTTCAGTTTTGCGGCGTTTTTTTGTTTCCTAAAACAGTTTTTTGAGTATCCTGCCCTTCGTCACTCCTATGGCGATACCAAGGGCAAGGAGCACTACTGCATTGCCTATGATGCCGGCAGAAATGCCTTTGCTTACTTTCTTTTCGATCTCCTTTTCAGGTTCCATTTCAATACCTCTCTTTGATCTGATATTTTTCATTACTATCCATGCCTCACTTATGATCTTCTTTTATACAGCGGGAGAACCGCCAGGCAGCTCAAAATCACTGCTGCTGCCATTACTGTCAGTGTAAGAATAACGTCATCTCCCGTATTCGGGGAAACATCGTCATCGGGATCATCAGGCGGGACAGTTTCATCCTTTGTCCACTTGGCAAAAAGCCGTATATCGCTCTTCACCTCCGTATTGAAGTCAAAGGCTTCTCCGGTGCACGCCTCATCCCTATACCATCCGCCGAATATCCATCCTTCTTCCGATGGAGCCGGATACGGCTCCGCAGCCGTATTTCCTATCTCTATGACCTGAGTGCCGACCGCCGTACCGTGACCCTGCATATTGAATGAAACGTTATAAATATACGGTCCTGTCGCAGTGAAATATCCCGGTTTATCGTTGACGGGGTCATCTATACGGACATATTCATTGTAATGATGGGATTCGCTCTGCTCTGTCCCTTTTCCGCCTTTCAGCGCACTGCATCCCGTGAACATATTGTCCATATTGGCCGGTGAGCCGGTCCAGTCAGTCCCGGGCTTTGCATAGATGGTCTCAAGGGACTGGCATGTGTTGAACATATAGAACATGGTGGTGACTTTTGATACGTCGAAGGACGATATGTCTATGCTCTTCAGCGATGAGCAGAAATAAAACATATCGGACATATCCTCGACGTTTGAAGTATTAAGCCCCGAAACATTGAGCGTGGTAAGTCCCTTGCAGGTATTGAACATACACCTCATGGTAACAACTTTAGAAGTGTTGAAATTCGACACGTCCAGGCTCGTCAACGAGGAATCATCATAAAACATCCCATACATGCTCGTAACATTGGAAGTGTCGAAGCCTGACAGGTCCAGCTCTGAAAGCTCGTAACAGACGCCGAACATCCATTGCATGGTCGTCACCTGGGAAGTGTCGAGATTTTTCAGATTCTCGATGGTCTTTAAGACCATCTTCCTGTGGAACCAGTACTGGGTCTCGGCGGGCTTGGGAGAGCCCTGTATCACTGCTTTCTCCGCATCCTCGCAGATCCCTATCCAGCCGTAAAGCACCTCTTTGCCGGGGTTTACATTCCTCTGCTCCTCCGCAGTGAACAGCTGATAGTCTCCTCCCTTGTTTTCTTCGTCGCTGATGTAAATGGTCTTGGCCCTGCTGTCGTACTTCCACCATACATCACCGGCATTATCCTCTGCCAAAACTGCTGCAGGGAAAAGCATTGCAGCCAGAATTACCGTAAGTATGATCCCGATCGATCTGCTTGTTTTGCGTTTCATGATTCCACCTCTTATTAATTACCGGTGCTACAATGCTGATTATACCACAAAAAAAGCCGATCACTCATGCAAATGATCGGCTGCACGCTTGTCAGATCTTCTGAACGGATGTGATCATCCAGTCGTCGTGTATCAGTTTATACGGAGTATTGCAGTAAGGACACTTCTTCATATGAAGGGCATCGAAGCTCGCTCCGCAGCTCTTGCACTCAACGCTGCAGAGACTGAATCCGGGATCCGTGTGTGCATCGATATCCTTCTCGACGGACACGATGTAGTTTTCATCCCTGCGCTTTACCCTTCCGTCATAGCGGAGATCGTCCATAAAGGCTTTCAGCCTAAGGTATATGACCCCGTCCTTTACCTGCGAAGACAGAAGCTGTATGGCTCCGCGGTACTGCATATCTATTAGGCTGTCAAAGAAGGAAAGATCCTCGTTTCCCTCATAAATACTGAGATCTCTCCGGTCGTCTGTGAATGCTATGGCCCTGAGAAGAGATATGAGACGGCCTTCAAAGTATGAATATGAAAAGTCCGGCTCATACTGCCTCAATATCTCCTCGACCTTGCTTTTTGTCTTCATACCCCTTAAGAGAGGCATGGCCCTTCCCGCTTCCTTGAAAACTTTTCCGAGGAGCCTCAAACTGTAGAGCATATAGCAAACGAATGTGATCATGCCTCCTGTAATAGCTCCTGTGAACAAAGATACCAGGATCCTGAAGATCAGATCATAATCGGACTGGACGAACCAGGTCACCACAGAGAGCACAGCGAAGGAGACGGCAAATATGCCTATGAGGTTTTTCTTGAGCCTTGGCATCAGGTCCGCTCTTTCAACTATGCCGGGCACGCTGTACCAGGAAGAGAATACAGGCCATACGTCCTCTATTTCGAACACGGTACCGCAGTAAAGGCAGCCGTCCTTCATCTTGGAAACAAGATCCGTATGTCCGCAGTTGGGACAGGTGCAGGAAAAATCCCTGAACCCTTGCTTTTCAAGCAGCGTCGCATAGAAGATTATGGGCTCCTTTTCCTTTTTCAGGACCTTCTCGCCGCTTCTGACGCTCATATTCCGGACGGCTTCTCTGTAAAGAACGCTCGCGTTTATGCCTTCGCCTTTCCTTACCAGCTTGCCGGTTATCTCTTCTCCCGTATGGCCGATTTTCTGCTCCATGGAAAGGCCTTTGGCATCAAGGCGCTCTCTCTGGCGGTCCAGCACGTATCTCAGTTCTCTGGAAGCAAGTACCGGGCTCTTTCCGCTTACCGACCAGTCATAAAGTTCATCTGCAAACAAATTCAGCTTATCGATGGAAGCTGTGCCATTTTCGTTCATATCTCGATCCTTTCGATATTGAATAATATTTTATTCGTCCTCCGGCGGAGCGACGTCGGTCTCGGGAAGCCTGCCGAGGTATTCCTCCAGGGTGATGCCTTTTTCCGTGATCTCTCTTGCTGTATCTGCAGAACCTACATAGCGTATATGCCAGGGCTCATACCCGTATCCGGTGATCGATTCTTTTCCTTCAAGATAGCGGAGTATGAATCCGTGCTCCGCCAGCTTTTCATGGATCTTTGCCCAGATCTCCGGATACTCCACCATATCTTCATTTTCATAAACGTCAACGCCGTCTATATTCAGATACAGATCAAGAGCAAGCCCAATATGATGCTCCGAATAGCCGGGCACCGCAACATAGCGCTTCGTATAGTCCTCGCCGTATTTAACGGTGAAATCATCCCATATCTTCTGCTGCTCTGCGACGCTCCTTCTTGAAGAATCCAGATCGACATAAACATTTTCTTTTTCCAGATCTTCCTTAAGTTCGAGATAAGCATCATATGCCTTTTCCTCGACTTCCACGTCGTCTCCCAGGGAATTCTTGATGCTGACTGTCTTTATCATCTCTTCCCAGTTGTCCGGGAGTTTGTTCTCTTTATTCACAAGAACGAGATAGTCAAGCTCCGCTCCCTTATCTTTGCTGCTGCCGCAGGATACCCCGGATAAGAGCATGAGAACTGCCATCGCTATAGCTATGATCTTTTTCATATATGGACTTTCTTTCTTTTTCACGCTTCTGACAGTATATCATAAGTACAGCTTTGCCGCCATTCTCTGCTTCAAAGAACATTCATATATGCTACCGATCGCTGAATTGCTCCAGGTACTTTCTGACAGATCTGGTCATCTCCCTTGCAAAACCGGAGTTGAATTTTCTCTCGCAAAATGCCTTCATCCACTCTTCGTGAGTCTCCGGGTCTCTGTCCTTCACTATCATTGCCTTCAGCTCTTCAGGCTCTAGGTTTCTGTACCTGTTTTCATGAACTATGTATTTCATATCCGCCCTCGGAGGTTTCGGTCTGTCCTCCTGCTGCCTGCTCGGATATCCGAACACCACCAAAGCCGCAGGGAACACGTATTCCGGCAGTCCGAGTATCTCCCTCTGTGTCTCTATATTCTCCATGATATCACCGATATAGCATGAGCCGATACCGTAAGACTGAGCCGCAACGACTGCATTCTGCGCTGCTATCAATGCATCGTCTACCGCAAGAAGAAGGTCTCCTTCTCCCGGTTTTCTGGGATCGCAGCCTGCATCGATGAAGGCTTTATACCATTTGAGACAGTCTGCACAGAAAACGAGGAGCAGTTTGCTTTTTGCGATAAACGGCTGGTGATCGCACGATTCGGCCAGACTCTCCTTGATATCCTGATCGGTGACTTTGATGATCGTATATAGCTGCTGATTCCCCGCTGTAGGAGCCATTACCGCTGCTTTGAGGATCTCTTCCGTGATCTCCTCACTGATCTCTCTGTCCTCGTACGCTCTGACGGACTTCCTGTCATAGAGCTGTTTTATAACGTCATTCATTGATGATCTCCTCTTTGGTTTTCCTGAAATATGATTGGTATTATTATACAACATGAACCGTGATTTCATAATTGTAATTTATCAAACAAAAACCCGCCGGTAAAACCGGCGGGTCAGCAACTGAAACTATTGATATGCTCCGTTTACCAGTCGATGATCGGAGATTTATAGAAAACTCTCGTATCGAGGTCAAGGGTCAGAGTCGCGTTTCCGTTCTTTGTTCCGGTGACGTCATATCTTCCCCATACGTCCTCACGTGTGTAGCATTCCTTATGTGCGGTTATGGGTCTTCCTGCATATCCTCCGTTTTCACGGTTAAGACCAAGTATGGCACGGATGGGTGTGACAAACAGATTGCCGGAAAGATACGGGACAAAGTCGGACACGTCGCCGAGACGCTTTACCGTACCCTCACGGAATCCTGCTGCAAGAAGAGGAGATCCGAAGCACACGACGTTCAGTATATTGTATCTGGATTTTATGGTCGAGTTGGCTGAGACCTGCTGAGCTATCATTCCTCCGAGGCTGTGGCCCGCCAGGATAAGGTTGGCCCCCTGAGGAACATTGCTGTTTATAATGTTCACTACATTGTAATAGTAGGCGTTTCCGAGATTGAATCCGGCAAAAAGGTCCGTGATCCATTCCGTGGACTGGTTGAATACCATTTCCGTACCGGACAAGGTCACAAGATACACGTCTTTGGTCTGCGGGAACCATCCGCCGGTTCTCAAGGTACCTTTCGTGATGGTAACAGGGCCCTTCGTTCCTTCATTATAGCCTTCATATACCAGCTGGGCGACCTGCGCCGCATTCGTATATGTCCCCCTGTTTCCTGCAGAAGCAAAAACGCAGCTGCAAAGCATCATACAAATAACTAGTGCCAGCGCTGCGATCCTAACGAGAACTTTGATCTTAGTTTTCATAACTATCCTCCATCAAAGAACAAATAATATACATCTCATGAATATTATACCACCGATTTGTACGTTTGTTCAACGGAGATGAAAATAATATGCCAGGTTTACAAAACCCGCCGACCATTGAAATAGCCGGCGGGTCTTAAGTTCCTGTGATGTTTTCAGTGTTTTACACTAATGCGTAAAAATATCCGGAGATGAGCCTGTCTATCTCCTGCCTTAGTTCATCGAAGGATGAGTGCTCTTCTGAATCTGACGCATCGAAAGCGATCCTATAGATATACTGTCCGTAACGGGCAAAATACACCCTTTTAACGATATTGGTGCCGAAAGCCGAATCGTTTATCTGAAGCTCATAGGCTTCAAAATCCTTTCCTCCGATCTTGCCTGAGAAGCGGCTGTTCCCGCTGACTTTGTATCCTTCATAGGGCTCTTTCCCGGAACTGTAATTTTTCATTGAAAGGTCCATAAGGTTTTTCATGTAATCGGAAACACTGTCTGCCGATTCCTGGACATTGATGGTGACTATCATGAAAACGACCGGCTCGTTTTCTTCATTTACAATATCCTTGTTCTTGCAGTGCAGTTCGACCACCAGGGTCCCCTGCATGTTTTTGGCTACCTCTTCTGCCGGAGTCCGGTCACGGTAAGCGCCCATGGGCTCCTCTATAAGACCGTATTCGCCAAAGTTGAAACCGAATCCCGCTATATCGTTTTCGTATACTCCATCGTTTACGGTCCCGTACTTGAAAACGATGTTTTCTGACTGCTGATCATTCTGAGCCTGACCACTGTCTTCCTGCTGCTTTCCAGGATCTCCGCATGCTGTCATTGTCATCAGCAGGGAAAGAACGAGCACTGTTGCTAAGATCTTTTTCATATCTTACTTTTTCTCCTGTCTGTTTGATATCTAATAACCGAGTGATATCTCCATCACCACGGGGTTGTGATCCGTATTCTTAAATCCCAGGTCCAGGGTCTTGAGCCTTTCTATTTCTTTTGTTCAGTTCTCTTTCCACTTCATTGAGCGTTCTGAAGAATCTCCCGGTAGCTACCGCCGGGCCTACGAGGACCAATATGCCGAACACGTTCCATCCGAACA
>CAYUGP010000068.1:0-7700 GCA_964444315.1 uncultured Oscillospiraceae bacterium
TGCTGGCGGTGCTGGTAGTGGGCCTTCCTCTTTTCTTCAGAGACGGATACGGCATAGGAGATCCGTTCTTCTGCAAGTACCTGTGTCCCGTGGGCACCCTTGAGGGAGGTATACCCCTCGTGCTTCTGAACTCTGCTCTGAGACCGGCTCTCGGGTGGCTGTTCAGATGGAAGATGCTGATCCTCATACTCTGCATACGTGCGTCTGTGTTCATATACAGGCCTTTCTGCAGGTATATATGCCCTCTGGGCGCTTTCTATGCACTTTTCCAGAAGATAAGCATAGTGAGGATGAAGTTCGATGAGGACCTTTGCATTGGCTGCGGAGCATGCAGCAAGGCATGCGGCATGAAGGTGGATCCCCGGAAAGATCCCAACAGCCCGGAGTGCATAAGGTGCGGAGAGTGCAAAGACGTATGTCCGGTGCACGCCCTGTCCTTTGCGATTATGGAAAAAGAACTGGGAAGAAAGGCCGGTAAGAAAAAGGAGACTCTATAGATGAAAAAGATATCATGCGTGCTTCTGGCATTTGTTTTGCTTTTCGTATCGGCCTCATGCGGAGGCTCAAAGGAGGAGCCTTCAGGCGGCAGCGGAGACAAGGGAATATCCTTTACGACGACGGATCTTAAGGGAAACAGCTACAGCTCAGAGGATATATTCAAAGAGCACGACATCACCCTGGTCAACCTCTGGGGCACATACTGCGGTCCCTGCATAAGGGAGATGCCGGATCTTCAGATCCTGGATGAAAGGCTCAAGGAAAAGAACTGCGCCGTGGTCGGCATAGTCATAGACGTGCCTACTGCAAAGGATTCGGGCATGGTGAGGACCGCAGAGGCTGTTATAGAAGAGACGGGTGTAAAATACCTCAATCTCGTCTACTGGGACGGGATCTTTGAAGTCTTCCCTGCAGAGTTCATACCCACTACTTACCTTGTAGATTCTGATGGCAATATACTTGGAGATCCTTCCGTGGGCGCCAGGGGAGCTGACGAGTACGAAAAGCTGGTCGACGATGCGCTTAAAAAAGCAGCAGAGCAGTAGGGTATTTGCCCTTTGGAAAAGCGCAGGAAAGTGATAATATATTAATGTATATGATATATTGATTTAGTAATATTTTTTTATTGTTATATATACATAGGAGGCAAAGCTATGGATAAATATGAATGCCCTTGCGGATATGTTTACGATCCTGAAGCAGGTGATCCTGACAGCGGTATCGCGCCGGGCACTGCCTTCGAGGATATCCCCGAAGACTGGACCTGCCCTGTCTGCGGAGTCTCAAAGGATATGTTCGAAAAAGTCGAATAGAAAAGGCCTGAGTTTAGTCGCCGTCGTATACCGCTGTCTGCGGTATGTGACGGCATTTTTTAGAACGTGAAAGATATGAAAGATAAGGTCTTCAAAGTGACCGTGCTGGGCTGCAGGGGATCTGTGCCCGTGTCGGGAAAGCAGAGCCTCCTTTACGGAGGGGATACTTCGTCCTACAGAGTGGACGCCGGTGATGAGATAATATATCTCGATGCCGGGAGCGGTATCTATGCGGACAGGCCGGAGGAAGGGAAGAGGGTCAGCATACTCCTTTCCCACTGGCATATAGACCACCTGGCAGGCCTTGGCATGTTCCTTCAGAAAAACAGGATTAAGGCTGATATCTACGGACCCGCAAAGGACGATGAGGAGGCCGCAGGGCTTCTTCGCGCCTTGTATTCTCCTCCCTTCTGGCCCGTGGAGATGGAAGCCCTGGGAGCTAAGGTCCATGCGCTGCCTTCCGAGATGAAGATAGGAGAAGTTAAGGTGACTTCAGCCGAAGGCTCCCATCCGAACGGATGCCGCATCATAAAGCTGGAATGGGGAGGCAGGGCTGTCGTTTACGCCACGGATTTCGAAGCTGAGGAAGGAGCCGAAAAGAGGCTCACAGAGATGGCAAAGGTCGCAGATCTCATGCTTTACGACGGTCAGCTGAGAGAGGACGAAGAAGAGAAGTTCAGGGGCTTCGGCCACTCGACGGCTGCCAAAGGCCTTGAGATAAAAAGAAAGAGCGGAGCAGGAAAACTGGTCATAGTACACCATGCTGCGGACAGGAGCGACGAAGAACTCCTTGAGATGGAAAAGGCCTTAAGAGAAAAGGATGAAAACTGCTGGTTCGCCAGGAAGGGAGAAGAGCTTCTTTCCCTTTCGAGAGGCGCAGAGCCTTCCGAAGAGCCGTCCAGGGAAAGAGACGAATACATACGCCGCACCTTCGGAAGATTCCTCACCGACGATGTCATAAGAAAGATACTCGAGAGCGGAGGAGACATAGAGGGCAGGAAGAAAAAGGTCGCCATGATGTTCACGGATATAAGGGGCTCCACGGAGCTTTCGGAGAGCATGGATGCCGCCGATTTCATAAAGATGCTCAATCACTACCTTGCGGAGATGATATTGATCATAGATTCATGGCAGGGGAATATACTGGAGTTCGAAGGAGACGCCATAGTGGTCGTATGGGGCGCTCCCGTGGACAACGAAGCAGCGGGCTGGCAGGCAGCCTCCTGCGCCGTAGCCCTTCAGAACAGGATGGAGGAAGTCAACCGATGGAACAGGGAGCAGGGCTATCCTTCCATATCCATGGGCATAGGCATACACACAGGAGAAGCGATCCTGGGCAACGTGGGCTCCGACATAAGGACCAAATATGACATGATAGGCCGCAATGTAAACCTCACGGCCAGGATACAGAGCTACGCCAAAGGAGGCCAGATACTGGTCTCAGAGGAGCTTAAAGAAGAACTGAAAGAAGAAATACAGATAGATGAGAGCGGCACTGTCACGGTGCAGCCCAAGGGCATAAAGGAAGAAGTCAGCCTGTATGATATGACGGGCTGCGGCAATTTAAGACTCAGGAACAGACAGAAATGAACGGAAAAGACAGAAAGACAGAATTCAGCAAGGTAATATGGGAGATCACGGACAAGCTGAGAAACTCAGAGGACTTAAACGGAGCGCTTAGCGACAGCCTTGAGATCATCATAAAGACCTTAGACAGCGAGGCAGGCACCATATGGCTCCTGGACAAGGGAGAAGACAGGCTCTTCCCCGAGATAAACGTGGGGCCCGTGGATATAACGGGGCTGACTATAGAGAACGGCCAGGGCATAGCCGGCACGGTGGTCAAGACATCGGAGTCCATCATAGTCGAAGATGCCCAAAGTGACGAGCGCTTCACAAGGAGCGTGGACGATGAGTCGGGCTTCGTAACGAAGAGCATCATATGCGTGCCCCTTAAAAACAGCTTCGAAACACTTGGCTGCATACAGATCATAAACAAGAAGGGCGGCGGCCTTTACGACAGGGAGGACCTGTCCCTTTGCGAGCAGGTCGCATCCCTTGCGGCCATAGCCATAGACGAAAAGGGCCTCATAACGGACAGAAGAGAGGACAAGAAGGTCATAATCTCCTTAAGGAATGTCATAAAGGAATTCCCCTCGGGAGAAAGCGTGAGCAAGGTCCTCAAAGGCATAAACCTTGACATTTATGAAAACGAGTTCGTATGTGTACTCGGTGAGAGCGGCTGCGGCAAATCCACCATGGTCAACATCATAGGGGGCATGGACAACCTCACCGACGGCACCCTCATCATAGAGGGAAAGGACTTTTCCCACCCCACGGACAAGGAGCTCACGGCTTTCAGAAGAGAGTACCTTGGCTTTGTGTTCCAGTCATACAATCTGATGCCTAACATGACGGCGGGAGACAACGTAACGTTCCTTGCCGATATAGGGTAAGACCCCATGGAGACAAAGGATGCCAAGGAAAAGGTGGGCCTCGGGGATACGCTCAGGAGCTATCCTTCCATGCTCTCCGGAGGCCAGCAGCAGAGGGTCTCCATAGCAAGGGCCATAGTAAAGAAGCCTAAAGTCATACTTGCGGACGAGCCTACGGCAGCCCTTGACTTTGCCACAGGCCAGGGAGTACTCAAGGTCTTCGAGGACGTGGTCAGGAATCAGGGCACCACGGTAGTCATGATAACCCACAACGCAGAGATAGCGAAGATGGCAGACAGGGTCATAAAGCTAAAGAACGGAAAGGTCTACAGCGTCAAGATCAACCGCCATCCTCTTTCCGCCGATGAGATAAGCTGGTGATGCCGTGAAAAGGATTCAGATAAAAGACGCCCTGAGCAATATCAAGGCGCAGATAGTCACATACATATCCATCATAATCATAGCCGCAGTGGCGGCCATGGCTTATCTCGGCATGGCCTACGGAGGCAAAGCCCTGACCCTTTACGGCACGGGCGTATACGGTGAGACCTCGTTCAGGGATATAGAGCTCACGGCCACCATGCTCACGGGAAGCAAGGACATTTACACCGTACAGACCATAGACGGTGTGGAAGATGCGGAAGGAGTCTATGTCACCGGAGCGGCCTTAAGGAAAGGCGCCAAGGAGACAGATGCGGAGGTAAAGTCCCTGACGAAGAAGATGAACCTTCCCGTACTCACGGAAGGAAGGCTTCCTTCGGGAGAGGGAGAGTGCATAGTCGAGAAGTTCCTGGCCGAGGAGATGGGATACTCTTTAGGAGAAGAGATAAGGCTGGTCGATTCCCAGGGAGAGACGGCAGAATACCTGCTTGAGCCAGACTACACCATAGTCGGGATTTTCCTGAGCTCAGACCATATCTCAAGCAGGGTGAACTTCAAAAAGACCGTGATCATAGATCCGTGCTGCTTCGATCCCGAATTCATGGGAGAACACTACAGCAAACTGCTTGTAAGGGTAAAGGATACGGAAGGTCTAGACCGCTGCGAAGAAGAGTACCAGAGCACCGTAAAGGAAGTCATGGCAGGTCTTAACGGCATAGCCGGGCAGATGGCTGCTGACAGAGACCTGGAGGTAAGGGATTATTACCAGGGAAAGATAGATGAGCTGGCGGAAAAACTGGAAGAAGCAAAGGAAGAGCTGGATGACCTGGAAGCAGAGCTCACATCAGCCAAGGCAAGGCTGGACAGCGAAAGAGGAAATCTCGACCTGGCAAAGGCAGATCTCGATTCGACCAGGATATATCTCAACAATACCAAAGCTGCCCTGGACCAGGCATGGCCTCAGCTCGAGATGGCGAGGATGCAGCTTGAACAGAAGAAACCGGAGCTTGATGCGGCAAGGGCCGAGCTCACAGAGTCCGCTGCAAATGCGGCATACCTTTCAAGAGGCGTAAGGCAGGCCGCTTTAAACGCGGTGTCGGAGTATTTAGGCGGGGACTTTGCAAGCCGCATACCCTGGTCGTCATCAGATGATCCTAAGGTAGACGACCGCGGCTACCATATTGGCCTTGTGTATCTTACGGACAGCGTCACGGCGGATATACCGTCCATAGGGAGAGAGGACATAGAAAGGCTCCTTGCTCCCTACAGCGATGAAGAGATAGCGGCAGCCCTTGATCCGTCTCTTGAGACAGATGATCCGAGGGAATATGCTATAAGCGGCATAAGCTCAAGCTATATACGCGGGTGCGGAATGTGTGTATTTGCATACAATTCACGCATAGAGGACATAAACAGGTGGAATGAGGCTCATGACAGCTACATAAGCAGTCTTGACACATATAACGGGGCAAACGCCTCATACAATGAAAGGCTCAGGGACTACAGCAATACCAATGCACGCTACTGGCAGGGCGAATCGGACTATGCCTACGCTCTTTCCGTATATCAGAGCGGAGAGGCGGCATACGCTTCTGCCCTTGCTTCATACAATGAGGGCATGGCCCGTTTCGAGGAAGGCACTGCCGAGTACCAGGCGGGCCTTGAGCAGCTTGCTCTCATGCAGGAAAAGTTCGATTCCCTCGACTACTGCAGGTGGATAATAGTGGACTCCAACGGCAATCCCGGCTACGTTAACCTGAGGCAGAACGCGTATTCCATGAGAGGACTTACCATAACCCTCTCCCTCATGTTCATAGCCGTCGCAGCCCTTGTCATATATGCAGGCGTGGGCAAGATGGTGGACGAGCAGGCGTCGCTGGTGGGGACCTTAAAGGCTCTTGGCATAAAGAACGGGGAGATACTGGGCAAATACCTCATATACGGGCTTTCATCCACGGTCATAGGCGTGGGTCTCGGAGTGGCCATGGCCTACTATGTGGTCCAGAAGATGCTCCTTAATGTCCAGGATCTTTTCTACAACTTCGGAGCCATAGAGAAAGTATTTCTGCCCGGTCCCACGGCCATAGTGGTGGCAGGGGCGGTGCTCCTTGCCTCAGGGTCCGTATATGCAGCCTGCAGCGGGCTTCTCAAGTCCTCTGCCGTTGATCTCATGAACGGAGGAGGGATCATACGCTACAAACCCAAGAAAGCGGCGAAGGAAAGAGGAAGCCTTTACTCCAGGACCATATTCCTCAACATGAGATCTGACCTTAAGAGAGTCTTTGCAACCATCATAAGCATAGGAGGCTGCTGCGCTCTTCTGGTGGGCGGCCTGAGCCTTAAGGATTCCATACTCAAGGTATATGACAAGCAGTACAGGGATATATTAAGGTACGGCTTCGAAATACATGCGGAGGGAGATCTTGAGGGCATAGAGGAGATCCTTGAAAAGGAAGGGCTCACATACACCCGCGCCAAGGTGGCCGAATCATCCATCATGCTGACTGACAGCCTGGATACGGCAAATCTCATATGCCTCGATACCAAGGATACGGGAGCATTCATAAACATATACGATCCCCATACAAAGGAGACCCTGGAGCCCGGAAGCAAAGGGGTCATCATAAGCCTCAAGATGTCCGAGGCCAGCGGGCTCAAGCCAGGAGACAGCTTCATAGTCTACGACGAAGTGATGAAACCCTACGATGCGAAGATAGAAGGCATTGCCGACTATTACCTCGGAGAGGCGGTGTTCATTTCCAAGGCTTATTACAAAGCCGTGTTCGGAAAGGCCATGGAGCCTAACTGCATACTGGTCAGCACGGGAGAAAAGAATGCTGCGGAGGTATCGGCAGCTCTATTGCCTATGCTGTCCGAAACCGAGGGCTTCAAAAAGATAAAGGCAGCAGACGCTCCCTGGGAGCAGTTCTCGAGCTTTACCCAGATGCTCGACTCCATGGTGGCCTTCCTGATAGTTCTGTCGGGAGTCATGTCGTATTTCGTGCTATTCAACCTCATAAACACCTATCTCAACAAGAAGAAGAAAGAGCTTACTATAATGAGGGTCAACGGCTATACGACAAAGGAGACGAGAAGATATGCGGCCATAGAAGCTGTCATAACCACGGTGCTGGGTATAGCCGTAGGCGTGGCTGTGGGCGCGGTGGCTGTCCAGAGGATCATACTGTCCATAGAGTCTGTCTTCCTTCACTTCGTAAGGGACAACGACTATATGGCATGGGCGGAAGGAGCTGTGATCACGGCGGCATTTGCATATATCCTCAACGCCATAGCCTTCAGAAAGGTGAAGCGCCTCAAGCTTACGGATGCCGCAGGCTGATATATATCAAAGGAGAGTTTCAGCTATGGAAAGAGGCAGCAGATTACTTGCTTTTGAAAAACTGAACAACACAAGAGACCTGGGCGGCATTAAGGGTCTCGGGGGAAGAAGGATAAAGAACGGCAGGCTCATAAGGAGCGGCCAGCTTTACTTTGCCAGTGAAGAGGATCTCAAGGCCCTCGGCTCGGTAGTGGGCACGGTGGTGGATCTTCGCACGGAGCAGGAGTGCATGGA
>CAYUGP010000069.1:0-7676 GCA_964444315.1 uncultured Oscillospiraceae bacterium
GCCTCTGTCATGAGCACCATAACATGATAAGCAAGGTCTGCGATCTCGTAGACCGTTTCCCTCTTATCCTCGTTCTTGGCCGCTATGATCACCTCTGCAGATTCTTCTCCCACTTTCTTGAGTATCTTGTCCAGACCCTTTTCAAAGAGATAGGAGGTGTATGAGCCTTCCTTCTTTTCCTCTTTTCTTCCCCTAATGAGCTCCATGAGCTGCTCATAGGAAAACTCCTATCTTTCGCTGCTTTCAAATACAGGGTATTCAAAGCAGGAAAAGGTCCCAAGATGGCAGGCGGGACCGTCGGGCTCCACCAAGACTACCAGAGCGTCCCTGTCACAGTCCGCCGTTATGGATACTATATGCTGGTAGTTGCCGCTTGTCTCTCCTTTGAGCCAGAGCTTTTGCCTCGAGCGGCTGTAAAAACAGGAAAGCTCCTTTTCCATTGATATCCCGAGGCTCTCCTTATTCATATATGCCAGGGTCAAAACCCTCTTGGAGACCGCATCCACCACAATGGCCGGTATAAGGCCGTTTTCGTCAAATTTGAGTTCTTCTATATCTACCATAGCTCTACCTCATATCCTGGCGGGGATGCCTTCCGCCGCCATCTTTTCCTTAAGCTCCTTTATGGATACCTCCCCGAAATGGAATATGGAGGCTGCAAGCCCCGCATCCACCTTGGGAAGGATCTTGAACAAAGTTATGAAATCCTCTATGCACCCTGCTCCGCCCGAGGCTATTACCGGTACCGTCACCGCATTGCATACGGCATTCAGCATCTCGAGATCGAAGCCCTTTTTCACTCCGTCCGTGTCTATGGAGTTTACCACCACTTCTCCGGCCCCTTCGCCGGTACATCTTTTTATCCACTCTATGGCTTCGAGGCCCGTATCCACGCGGCCTCCCTTTGCGAAGACCCTGAAAGCCCCGTCCACTCTCTTTACGTCAACCGACAGCACCACGCACTGGTCTCCGTAGAGCTTTGCCGCCTTCGGAATGAGCGAAGGGTCATTTATGGCGCCTGAATTGACACTGACCTTGTCAGCTCCGCTTTTTAGCACCCTGTCGAAATCCTCAAGGCTGTTTATGCCTCCTCCTACAGTAAGCGGTATGAACACGTTGGCAGCAGTCTCTTTGAGTATATCCGTAAAGAGCCTGCGCCCTTCGGCGGATGCGGTTATGTCGTAAAATACCAGCTCATCCGCCCCAAGGAGGCTGTATTCTCTTGCAAGATCCACGGGGGACGCCACGTTTTTAAGTCTTTTGAAATTGACCCCTTTTACGACCTGTCCGTCCTTTACGTCCAGGCAGGGTATAATCCTCTTTGTTATCATTTTGCCGCCTCTATGGCCTCCGAAAGGGAGATGGCGCCTGTATAATACGCCTTACCTATGATGGCGCCGTAAAGCCCCATTGTCTTAAGTGCCAGTACGTCCTCCATGGAGGAAACACCTCCTGAAGCTATTAATCTGAAGGAGAATCTCTCTGACAGCTTCCTGTAGAGTTCCAGGTTCGTCCCCTTCATGGCGCCGTCCTTTGATATGTCGGTGCATATTACCGTAGATACCCCCGCATCCTCCATTTTTGCGCAGAAGTCCATGACTTCATATTTTGAGTTTTCGGTCCAGCCCTTTACTGCTACGAAGCCGTCCCTTATGTCTATACCGACAGCTATCCTGTCTCCGAACCTCCCTGCAGCCTCTTTTGCAAAGCCTTCTTCCGTGACCGCTGCAGTACCGAGTATTACCCTGTCTATACCCTTTTCAAGGTAGCTCTCTATGGTCTTCATATTCCTTATGCCGCCGCCCACCTGACAAAAAAGGCCGCAGCTTTTTTTGATGGCAAGTATGGTCTCTATGTTGGGAGTGCCTCCGGTCTTTGCGCCGTCCAGGTCCACTATGTGCATCTGCCCTGCTCCGCACTCCTTAAAGGCTGCCGCGACCGATAAAGGATCCTCACTGTATACAGTTTTGTTGCCGTAATCTCCCTTAAGAAGTCGTACGGCCTGTCCGTCCATAAGGTCGATGGCAGGATAGATCAGCATAAATCTCCCTCCTTAAGTCCGCAGAAGGCTCTGAGTATTTCAAGGCCTGTTTCCCCGCTCTTTTCCGGGTGGAACTGGCAGCCTAGCACATTGCCCTTTGCCACCGCTGCGGTAAGCCGCGCTCCGTATTCCGTGCTCGATATAACATAATCCTCAGGGCAAACTGCACTGTAGGAATGTACGAAATATACGTACGGAGTACCTTTAATGTAACCGAACAGGGGATGGTCCTTAAAAGAAAGGGAGTTCCATCCCATGTGAGGTATCTTGAGGCTCTCAGGTATCCGCTCCGATATGGGCCTTATCTCTCCCGGGATCAGGGAAAGCCCTTCCCATTCTCCGTATTCAAAGCTTTTGTCAAAGAGAAGCTGCATCCCGAGGCACACACCCATCAGGATCTTGCCCTTGGCGCACTCTTCTTTTATGACCATGTCGAGACCGGTTTTCTTAAGCTTGTCTGCCGCATCCCTGAAAGCGCCCACTCCCGGAAGCACCAGCTTTTCGGCATCCCTTATGACATCGGGGTCCGACGTTACTTTTGCCTCCGCCCCAATGGCTTTGAAGGAAGAGCCAAGAGAGAAAAGGTTTCCCACTCCGTAATCTATGACAGCTATCATCTCAGAGAACTCCTTTTGTTGACGGCACTTCGTCTGCAAAGCGGGGGTCTACCGAAACGGCCTGCCTTAAAGACCTTGCCGCCGACTTGAAAGCCCCTTCGATTATGTGATGCGAATTGCGTCCGGCTAGCTGCACCAGGTGAAGAGAGCACTTTGCATTTCTCACGAAAGCAAGCCAGAACTCTTCGCAAAGCTCCGTGTCGAAATCCCCGACCTTCTGGGTGGGTATGGACAGCCTGTAGCAGAGGAAATCCCTTCCTGAAAAGTCCACTGACGAGAGTATGAGAGTCTCGTCCATAGGCAAGACGGTATCTCCGTAGCGCTGTATGCCCTTCTTGTCTCCCAGGGCTATGCTGAAGGCCTCACCCAGCGCTATCCCTATATCCTCCACCGTATGGTGGTAATCCACCCAGGTATCTCCTGTGCATTGGAGCTCTATGTCGAAACGTCCGTGGGAAGCAAGAAGAGTCAGCATGTGATCGAGAAATCCGCAGCCTGAGTCAACGCTGCTTTTCCCGCTGCCGTCAAGACAAAGAAAGAGCCTTATGTCCGTTTCAGCTGTTTTTCTGAGTATTTCAGCGCTCCTCATCTCTGCGTTCCTCCATTACCGTTTTCAGGGTCTTGAAAAGAATATCCATCTGCTCCTTCGTTCCTATCGTGATGCGATTGAAATCCTTTATGCGGGACAGAGTGAAGTGGCGAATCAGGACGCCCCTGTCCTTGCATCTCATGTATATGAACTCTGCGTTCACTGCAGGGTGCCTGACGAAGAGGAAATTGCTCTTGGAATCCAAGCATTCGAAGCCCAGGTCCTCAAGAGCTTTTTTTGCATAAGCCCTCGTTTCCATGATCTTTTCCCTGCACATATCGAAGTATTCTCTGTCCAGGAATGCCCCTATGCCTGCAGCCATAGTCATGCTGTTCACGTTGTAGGGGTTTAAGGAATACTTTATAGTATCAAGATCCCTTATGAGACCCGCATTCCCCATGGCAAAGCCAAGCCTTCCTCCTGCAAGAGACCTTGACTTGGAGCAGGTCTGAATGACCAGAAGATTTTCATACTTATCTATGAGCCCGACGGCGCTTTCGCATCCGAAATCCACGTATGCCTCGTCTATAATGACCACGTTATCCGGATTTTCCTTCACTATGCTTTCGATCTCCTCAAGGCTCAGAGCCAGTCCGGTAGGCGCGTTGGGATTGGCGATCACAACAGTGCCGCCGGCTCCGAAGTAATCTTTCGGATCGATGCGAAAATCCTCCGTGAGAGGGATCTGCCTCTGCGGCACTCTGTTTATATCCGCAAAGACGGTATAGAAACCGTAGGATATGTCCGGAAACACCGCAGGAGTGTCTTCATCGCAAAAGGCCATGAATGCATAGCCCAGCATCTCATCAGAACCGTTGGAGAAAAGGATCTGATCTTCCTTTACGCCCAGTGCTTCGGCCGCTATAGGGATCAGCTTCCTGCATTCGGGGTCTGAATAGAGCTGAAGATCTCCCGCAGCCTGCCTTGCCAGTCTCTGGGCAAGGGGAGAAGGCGGGAATGGAGATTCGTTGGTATTGAGTTTTACGTATTGCTGATCTTGAGGCTGCTCGCCCGGTGTATACGGAGTAAGTCCTTCATATCTCTTGCTCAAATATGCGCTCATTTCTTGTCCTCCCCTCTTATGAGGGCGCTCTTTGCGTGTCCCGTGAGACCTTCCTTCCTCGCAAAGTACGCTACGGGCTCCGCCGCCTTTTCAAGCGCTTTTTCCGAATAGTATATGAACTGAGTCTTCTTTACGAAATCATCGACAGACAAAGGACTTGAGAACCTCGCAGTCCCGCTGGTTGGAAGGGTGTGATTGGGACCTGCAAAATAGTCTCCTATGGCCTCGGGGCAGTTCCTTCCGAGGAACACCGAGCCTGCATGCTTTATGCTGTCTAAAAGCCCGAATGGATCGTCTACGCAAAGCTCAAGGTGCTCGGGAGCTATCTCGTTGGCTATATCTGCTGCATCAGCGATGCTTCCTGCGACTATTATCTTCCCGTTGTTTTCTATGGAAGCCCTTGCGATCTCTTCTCTCTCAAGATGGGAAAGCTGCCTTTCGATCTCTTCCGATACCGCCTTCGCAAGTTCCATGGAATCCGTCACCAATACAGCACTGGCCATCTTGTCGTGCTCCGCCTGGGACAGCATATCAGCTGCGACCACTTTTGGATCTGACTTACCGTCTGCCACCACAAGTATTTCGCTGGGACCTGCTATCATGTCTATGGAGACCTGTCCGAAAACCTGCTTTTTGGCCTCCGCAACATAGGCGTTTCCGGGACCTACAATCTTATCCACTTTGGGCACGCTCTGTGTTCCGTAGGCAAGAGCTGCCACAGCCTGGGCGCCTCCCACCTTGAATATCCTGTCCACTCCGGCTACCGATGCGGCAGCGAGGATGTCCGGGTTCACTTTTCCGTCCCTTCCGGGCGGGGTGACCATCACTATCTCTCCGCAGCCCGCTATCTTCGCGGGTATAGCGTCCATGAGCACCGTAGACGGATAGGCCGCAGTGCCTCCCGGAACATATATCCCCGCTTTTTCTATGGGGATCACCTTCTGCCCCAGCACTATGCCTTCCTGGTCATTTACTATGAAACCCGTCCTTTTCTGCTTTTCATGGAAAGCCCATATGTTGGATGCGGCTTTTCTTAATATCTCGAGAAACTCCGGCTCCGTTTTTGCAAGGGCTTCTTCCATCTCCTCCTTGCTCACCTCAAGACTTTCAAGGGAGGCTTTGTCGAATCTAAGGCTGTATTCGTACAGGGCTTCGTCGCCCCTTTTTCTGACCTCTGCCACTATTTCGGCCACCGTGTCTTCCACATCAGCCATGGGCGATACTCTTGCGAATATCTCTTCATTAGCTATCTCACCGTATCTGTATATCTTTATCATGGTCTTTCCTCCGCCTGTCTGCCGAGGCTTTCCGCAAGCTTCTCTATGCTCTCCGATTTGAACTTGAACGAGGACTTGTTGGCTATGAGCCTTGCGCTTATGTCCTCTATCACGGTCTCCTTGATCTCGAGATCGTTTTCCCTCAAAGTATTCCCCGTCTCCACTATATCCAGTATCACGTCTGTAAGCCCCAGTATGGGAGCTATCTCCACGGAACCGTTGAGATGTACTATATCTATATCCCTGCCCTTGGACTGATAATATTTTTTAGTGATATTCGTAAATTTGGTAGCCACTCTCAAAGTCCCGGAAGCATACTCTTCATATCCTTTGGGCGCCGCAACACACATTTTGCACTTCCCTGTCCCAAGGTCCAGGAGCTCGTAGATGTCCGCTTCCGTCTCAAGGAGTATGTCTTTTCCTACCACCCCTATATCAGCCGTGCCTCTTTCCACGTATACCGCGACGTCCGAGGGCTTTACCCAGAAGTAGCGTATCTTCTTATCCGGATTTTCAAAGATGAGCTTTCTGCCCGGATCCAGTATCCCTGGGCACTCGTATCCGGCTCCTTCGAACATGGCGTAGACCTTTTCTCCCAGCCTTCCTTTGGGAAGGGCTACGTTTAGAAAACCTTGATCCCGCTCTTCCTTATCAGCATCCTCCTGTTCCAGAAGGTCCGTGTACACTGCAAATCCTATGGCCGAGGACTGCCTTCCCATTTTTCTCATGAGCCTGTCATAGCGCCCTCCCGAGAGAACGGCTTCGGGAATGCCGCCTATAAAACCTTTGAAGACTATGCCGTTGTAGTAATTTATATCGTCGACAACGGAAAGATCCACGTTGATGATATCCGAGACGTCACTCTTTTGAAGTTCCTCAAGAAGGGAAAAGAACTCCCTGCAGTATCCTTCTTCAGAGTACCCCGAAAAAAAATCCTCAAGTATTGCGGAAACATCTTTGACGGGCCCGTAGGTCCCGAGAAGATCCGTAAGAAGGCCAAAGGTCCTTCCTTCGCAGCCTTTGCATATGCTCCTCAGTTCCGATACGTTCTTCTCTCCTAGAGCCTTGAAAAAGCCCTCTCTTTGCTCCGTCCCTATACCCAGGTCTTCTGCTATCTTTTCGACCAGGGCAAGGGATGATATATCCAGCACGGCTTTCCGGCTGAGGGCTTTGAGAGCCCTTGCCGCTATCTCTATGACTTCAGCGATCTCTTTCATGCCGACAGCGCCGAAACATTCGAGGCCCGTCTGCATGATCTCCCTGAAGGAGCCTGTGCTTTTGGACACCCTGTATACGTTTTCGCTGTAGAAGACTCTGCGGCACCCTTCCGGAACATCTTTGCTGTTCTTTATGATGGAAAGGGTCACGTCTGGCTTCAGGGCCATGAGCTTTCCGCCGGTGTCCGTAAAGGTTATGACGTTGTCTGAGACGAGGAAATCCTTGTTCCTCGCGTAGAGGTCATATTCCTCGAACTTGCTCATCCTGTAAGCTTCGTATCCGCATTCCGAAAAGAGAGAACGGAGCGTCAGATTGATGCGTTCGCCTTTTTGCAATATGGAATCGTCTATGATCATTTCTTTCCTCTTTCCATCTTTTCGATGGCCTTCCTGTAGCCGCCGGAACCGTAATTCAGGCAGCGGCTCACGCGGCTTATGGTCGCGGTGCTGACGCCCACGTCCTTTGCTATCTCTTTGTAGTTTCTGCCCTCGGAAAGCTGCAGCGCGGTCTCGAAGCGCTGGGCCATATCCTGTATCTCCTTTATGGTGCAGAGGTCGTCGAAAAGCGCGGCGCATTCCTCCGGGCTTTCTACTTTGGATACGGCTTCCATGAGCTGTTTTATTAGGTCGTTCATATATGCGGGCATGATAGGTCCTCCTGATCTGAAATTACTTTATCAATTTAGCACGCTAAAGTGATAAAGTCAACAAAAAAGGGCAAAAGCCCTTTTGTCAGCTGCTCTTCTTTTTTGAGGCCATGCCTAAGACCAGAAGGATGACGGCAGCGGCATACAGCGCTATGGCCAGTTTGTCCGGGACCTCACAAATCAGGCGGTCGAAAGCCATGGTCCCTCCGCCCAGCGCCAGGCCGG
>CAYUGP010000070.1:0-7661 GCA_964444315.1 uncultured Oscillospiraceae bacterium
GCCTAAGACTGTTTTCAAACTTCCAGAGATGTAACAGTTTGTGATTACCGCTGAACAGCACATCCGGGACTGCCATCCCCTCGTAGACCCTTGGCTACTTATATGTGTCCGACTCAAGAAGCCCGCTGTAGATGCTTTCATCCAGTGAGCTCTCCTCAGATGAAAGCACACCGGGAATGAGCCTGCTGACGGCATCTATGAGCACCATTGCCGGTAGCTCACCGCCTGTAAGGATATAGTCGCCAATGGACACTTCTTCCATGTTGAAAGCATCTATTATCCTTTGATCTATGCCCTCATAATGCCCGCAAAGAATGAACAGTTCATCTTCTGAAGCAAGATCTTCTGCCAGATCCAAAGACAACATCTTCCCTCTCGGAGACATATACAGGGTCCTCTTTCCAGAGGCTCCGTTCTGATACAGAGCATCAAAAGCAGGCTGAGGTGTCATCACCATACCTGCCCCTCCGCCGAAAGGGGTATCGTCTGTTCTGTTGTGTTTATCAGCCGTGTAGTCTCGTATATTGATGACACGGAACTCTATGAGCCCCTTTTCCATGGCTTTTTCCAAAATGCTTGAGTTAAGTATGTTTTCAAACATTTCAGGGAATTGTGTCAGAACGGTAATTAGCATAAAACCTTTTCCTTCAGTCGATAAGTCCGCCGATAACGTGGATCACTATCTTCTTTTCCTCGATGTCAACAAGTCTGATGAACTCCTTGACTGCCGGCACCATAAAAGTCTTTCCGTCAGCTTTTGCAACGACGTATACATCCTGAGAGGTATTCTGGATAACTTCTTTTAGAGAACCTAGCAAAACAGCGTCTTCGGAGAAAACACTGCATCCGATCAGATCGTCAAGAAAATACGAATCTTCATCAAGAAGATATTTATCCTTCTCAACATACAGGTTTCTGGATCTCAGGGTTTCGGATGTATTGCGGTCGTTTACTTCTTTGAATTTGATCACGACCATGCCTTTATCGAATCTGACTTTTTGTATCGTATAGACGTCGTTGCCTTCACCGACAAAAACCTTTTCGATATCCGAAAACCGCGACTCCCTGTCTGTATACGGGAAAACGCGGACTTCACCTTTTATGCCGACCGGAGCTGTGATCTGCCCGATCCTGACTTTTTCCATGAGTGATCTCCTAGGAAACTATCTCGACAACAACATTGAGACCTTTGCGCACCGCTGCCGCTTTGACTACTGTTCTCAAAGCTTTTGCGATCCTGCCCTGTCTCCCTATCACTTTACTCATATCATCCTGAGCGACTTTGAGCTGGATGACTATGTTCTTGCCTTCAGATGAAGTTTCCGTAACCGTGACCGCATCAGGGTCACTCACCAGGGATTTGGCAATAGTTTCAACTAAACCAACCATTTAATCCCTCCGATTACTTCTCGTAAACGCCGGCCTTTTTCAAAAGAGCTTTTACAGTATCTGTGGGCTGTGCTCCGTTTGCAAGCCATTTTTTGGCTTCTTCTACGTCGATCTTGATCTCCGCCGGATCTTTGAGCGGATCATATGTACCGAGTTCTGCAATAGCGAATCCGTCTCTGGATGTTCTGGCATCAGCTACTACTACTCTGTAGAAAGGTGCCTTTTTCTTTCCCATTCTTCTAAGTCTGATTTTAACCATGATAATTTCCTCCTGAATATTTTTAAGTTATGGTTATTGATCTATCTGAAATGCATCAAAAGCTCGGAAAACCTCTCCTGCCGAAGCCTTTTTTGCCTTTCATGCTGTTCATCTGTTTCATCATTTTTTTGGTGTCTTCATACTTTTTGATGACCTGGTTCACACTGGTCACCGTAACGCCTGCACCTGCAGCGATACGTTTTCTTCTGCTGGCATCGAGTATCCTGGGGTCTTCCCTTTCTTTCTTTGTCATAGAGCAGATGATCGCTTCGGTCCTGATCAGTTCTATCTCCGATCTGTCCAGCTGTTCGTCGGTAGCGCTTGCCCCTCCGGGGAGCATCTCAAGGAATTTACCTATACCGCCCATGCTCTTGAGCTGTCTCATCTGATCTAGCATGTCCTCAAGAGTGAATTTATTCTGAGAGAGCCTCTTTTCTAGCTCTTTTGCTTTTTCTTCATCAGCAGAAGCCGACACTTTCTCGATCAGGGAAAGCATATCTCCCATACCGAGTATGCGGCTTGCCATACGGTCCGGGTGGAAAGGCTCAAGAGCTTCGATCTTTTCTCCCATTCCTGCAAACAGTATGGGTTTTCCTGTCACAGACTTGACTGAAAGCGCTGCACCGCCTCTTGTGTCACCGTCGAGTTTGGTCATTATGACACCGTCTATGCCCATCGCATCGTTGAATGCTGATGCCGAGCTGACTGCATCCTGTCCGGTCATCGCGTCAACGACCAGCAGTATCTGGAACGGTTTGACTTCCTTTTTGACCCTCCGGAGCTCGTCCATAAGTTCCTCATCCACATGGAGACGACCGGCTGTATCGACTATGAGTATGTTATATCCTTTGATCTCCGCATGTTTTTTTGCATCTGCAGCGATCTTGGCCGGATCCTTGCACTCCCTGTCCGTATATACGGGTACCCCGACCTGGCCTCCGACGATCTCCAGCTGATCTATAGCCGCAGGCCTTTGAACGTCGCATGCTGCAAGCATGGGTTTCTTTCCCTCTTTCAGAAGGTATGCTGCGAGTTTTCCCGCGGTCGTAGTCTTACCTGTTCCCTGGAGACCCACGAGCATTATGGTTGTGAATCCCGAAGGGCTGTAGCCGAGTTTACCTGATACGCCTCCCAGCAGTGATACCATCTCGTCATTTACGATCTTAATGACCTGCTGACCCGGGGTGAGACTTCTGAGGACTTCCTCCCCAAGCGCTTTCTCTTTAACAGATGCTACGAATTCCTTGACTACTTTATAGTTGACGTCGGCTTCCAGAAGAGCCAGGCGTATCTCCCTCATTGCCTCATCGATGTCCTTTTCGGTGAGAACGCCCTTTCCCCTGAGCTTTTTGAACGTGTTATTCAGTTTTTCGGAAAGACTTTCAAATGCCATTTATATACCCAGCTCCGCTACACCCATCTCATTTTTCCAGCGGGCTACCAAACCCAGTTTTTCCTCATACTTTCGAAGAGATCTTTCGGATTTTTTGATACCGTCGGAAACTGCCTGCTTCGTCACGCCGAACTGATCGGCGATCTCGCTCAAAGACAGGTTTTCATTGAAATACAAATCAACGAAAGTCTGCTGTCTTTCAGTCAGCAAAGGCCCGTAAAAATCGAATAAAACGCTGATTTCCAGAGTTTCCTGTAGCATTGAGCTCCTACCTTGTGTTACTATCGAAGTGTCAAGTTCTTAAGCTTGACTCCCTTAAATGCGCTGCTATTGTATATCAACGGCAGCTGTCAGTCAAGCACTTTTACTTGACCAAGTCAAATACTTCCATAATATCCTTGTTTCTTTCTAACAAAGTGCTATAATTCACTGGTTGAAACACGGATGTGAAAAGGAATAAGTGATAAAAATGGATCAGAATAAACAAAGCCTTCCAAGAGACCTGCTGTTCGCAATATTAGGCGCAGCGATCGCAGCAGCAAATATCAACACTTTCGTTTACTCGGGGAATCTCGTTCCCGGAGGCTTTTCAGGTCTTTCTTTACTGATAGTCAGAGTCTGTGCTAAGTATTTCAGCCTTGATGTCAATTACTCGCTGCTTTACCTCTTATTCAACATTCCTTCAGCACTTCTCGTGTTTAAATGCGTATCGAAACGGTTCACTCTTATATCCTTGGTATACATCGTGACTGTCAGCATCATGGTAGAGATAATACCGACATATGTTATAACCAACGACCTTCTCCTAATTTCTGTATTCGGCGGGATAGTCAGCGGAGCAGCCTGCTCTCTGGTCCTACGGGGCAACGCCTGCTGCGGAGGAACGGATTTCATCTCGATCTATTTTGCAAAGAAAAAGCAAAGATCCATCTGGAACGAGATCTTTGCCGTCAACGTTGCTTTGCTCATAGCCTCAGGACTCATGTTCACCTGGGAATCCGCCCTCTATTCGATAATATTCCAGTTCGTCAACACAGAGGTCGTAAAGGCTTTTGATAACAGGTTCAAAAGATCGACTTTCGTTATAATATCAGATAAGGCTCAGGAGATCGCCCATGAAGTATATATCAAATTCCATCATTCCGTGACACTTTTTGATGCCATAGGCGGATACACCAACACCAAGAAGACCGTTCTCTACACCATAGTCGGAGAATACGAAGCCAACAGTCTGATAGCTACCATTCTCGAGATAGATCCTAAAGCTTTCATATCCATCGACAACAATCAGAGATTAGTCGGTAACTTCCACGAAAAACCCTTTTAGTTATACTGTAGTGAAAATATTCATGATCCTTATGGAATTGTCTCTGATGTGATCGTTCACACTGTAGGCGTGTTTTTCCATATCATCGCATTCCATAGAGCTTATATCCTGCTTTCTAAGTTCATCCTGCACGGCGTGGCATACTTCTCCTATTGAGAAAAGCTTGCCGTTCCTGTCTTTGCTGTCTCCCATCAGTAGATATTCCAGAGGCTCTGACAGTTCAGAAAGAACAGGCAATGCTTTCAACGCCCTGAAACTCCATTTATAAAAAGGCATATATGCCCGGTTTAGTAAGAAAACGGCTTCAAGACAGGCTTTAACGAATTCGTTGATCGCAAGCTGAGAAGCTGCCGTCTCCCCGTGTTCCATACATCTTTCTGCATTGTACTGTCCGCTTTGGGCCATGAGTATGAGCTGGCCTGCAAGTCTTTTCAGCCTTATATCTTCAGGCATTCTGTTTAAATATTCTCTTATTGCGCTGATCTCTCCTCTTCCGTCATACCATATCTGTCCGTTCACCGCTTCAGATATGGAATATGAAGGCGTCATAAGCCACTGAGTATCGGTAAAAGGAAAGCTTCCGAGTTTTTCAGTCACGAATTCCTCTATCCGTATGACTCCGTGTCTTTTCCCTCCCACAGGACTTACAAGGCTTCTTGACAGCCCTCCGAACTCTCTAGGCATCTTGTCATATGCCCTTTGAAGCTGAAATGCAGTCTTTCTGTCAACGACATCCTCACCGGGTATGAAGACGCAAAAACCCGGCTCATAATCATGATCTTTTGATATGTCATCATCATAGCCGTAGCACTCGGATCCGCTTCCGCATAAGCCTATAGCCACCTTATCCGATAATTGGCCGAATTCACTGAAGAATATATCTTTGAAACATGTTTCGTAATACTCTTTTGAAAGTTCGAGTCCTTTCATGATCGATCCTCCCAAACTATACAATACAGCTGCCCGGGAAGAGCAGCTGTATTATGATCCTAAAAAAGTATAATTCTATCTTTCAGCTCCTGAATAGATCTCTTCAGCGCGCATCTTCAAAGTGCCCGCATAGAAACTGTAGCCGAAATGTTCAAACCCCGGAGCACATTTATCACAGACGAAAGCGTAATTGCCGTCTTTCGCAATGCCCGGTTGATCAAGGAGTTTCCATGCCCTGTCAACACACTTTTCTATGGTATCGCGTGCCCCTTCAGTGCCTTTTGCCGCTTCTTCCAAGGATGCGATGTTAAGGTATGTCACAGCTTGTTCAGGTTCGCTTCCGGGAACTCCGGAAAGGACATCCAGTGCTTTCAGGAAAAGCATTTCAGCATCGCGGTATTCCTCAAGATCTGTCTTGACCAGGGCCATGTTATTGTAAAGACCGGCCAGCCTTTCGTCGTTTCTGTCCAGATACTTTTCATAAAGCTCCTTGGCTTTATTAAATATGGGAAGCGCTTCTTTCGATTTTCCGAAAGCCTTGTATACAGTACCAACGTTTATGAAAGCCGTAGCCCCGTCAGGAGATTCAGTATTACCGAGTTTTTCGCACAATCCGAGGACTTCTTCAGCAAGAGAGAGAGCTTTTTCCATTTTCCCTTCTTTCCTGTATATCCCGAGGAGCTCGTTTTTGATCGTGAACTCTCCTCTTACATCACCAAGTGCTTTAGCTTCGACGATCCAGTAGTCCATCAGTTTTTCGGCTCCTGCAAGATCGTTTTTTTCAAAAAACTCATCAAGCTTCTTGAGCACCCTCATTACTGGGATGGGCTCTGCAACAGGCTCGCTCGTATACATGCTCCTGTCAAGGATGCATCTGGGTTCTTCGTAATCAAATTTATCTATTGACATAACTATTCCTTTACTTGATCGTGATAGAAAGATCGACTCTTATTCCGTCTATGGAATTGACGAATCCGACCAAATATGACTGGCCGCTCACTGCACCCGAAGTGATGTGAAGCATGCCGTAGGGCTGATCGGCGTATTGCTGATACTGGAAACACGGATCGGCATCTATCGCGCAAATCTCCGATACATACGTCTCTTTTGACAAGCCGTAATCGAAGAATTCATCCTGTATGATCGTTATCTGGTACGTTGCGTTTTTATCAAGCTTTATATGACCGTCTATGGTCGATCCGTTGTAATTAACGTACATGATCTTGCCTGTAACATATACGTCGCAGTTTCCTACTCTGCCGAATACATCCGTAGCCGTTATGACCGCATGTCCCAGTTTTCTCCCTTCGATCCCGCCGTTGTCATAAACATATACCGTTGCAGGATCGCTTGAAGACCATGTGACCGTCTTATCATCAGGAGCATACTCGCCGAATGTGACTTTAAGATCCGATGAATACGGTAAAAACGGAGCTGAAGCATTATAGTCAAGGACCAGGTGCTCCGTACTTAAAGCCAGTTTTGAGCCCGGTGTCGGCCTGATCTCAAGAGGCAAAGTATCACTCTTGTCCCCGCATTTTACCGTGAGAGTCACTTTTCCGGGTTTTACTCCGTGGACCCAGCCGTTTTGGTCTATTGTCGCAATGGAAGTGTCCGAAGAATAGAACTCGACTTTGCTTCTGGCAGTTTCAGGAACTATCACTATCTCGGGATTGGCATCACAGAACTCCTGTACCCAGTACCAGTTATTGACCCACTCAAGGCTTTCCACCTGTACATCCGGTACGGGAGCCGGAGCAGGAGAGGGAGCAGGTTCAGAGCTGCCAGACTCATTAGGATCTATCCAGAGAGCTTTCAGAACGATGTTTTCGTTTACAGGCTCGCTGAATGTATACTCAGTATCACCAAGTGCCCATTTATCGAAAATGTAGCCCTCTTTTTTCGGAGTCTCCGGTTTAGCAGCCAGAGAGCCTTTTTCTATGGATTGAGCAGCAATACTGTTTCCTCCGTCTGTATTGAAAGAAACTGTGACTTTATTTCCCGGTTTCTCTTCCTTCTTTCCGCATGCTGCAAAAGAAAAAACAAGGACAACCGCAAGGAAAAAGGATATGATTTGTTTTCTTTTCATATTTGAGCCCTCCCAAATCACAACAAACGATCCTTTTTTGTTTATTATACACTAATTCCTTTAAATCTAAAACCTCAACGAAAAAGAAGACAATGACAAACGAAAAAAGAGCTTTCCCATTGAGAGAAAACTCTTTTTCGATGGTGCCCAGAACCGGAATTGAACCAGTGACACGAGGATTTTCAGTCCTCTGCTCTACCGACTGAGCTATCTGGGCAAATATGGTGGGCCTTCAGGGACTTGAACCCGGGACACACCGGTTATGAGCCGGTTG
>CAYUGP010000071.1:0-7467 GCA_964444315.1 uncultured Oscillospiraceae bacterium
TGTCGAGCATTTCATATCTCCTTGCTTAAGTTTATATATTCGTCCAAACTGAGGGTCTCGGCTCTTCTTCCCGGATCTATCCCGTTTAAAAGAAGCACTCTTTCGATCTCCTCCTTTGTCTTTCCGTCAAGTCCCGTAAGGGAGTTGGACAGGGTCTTTCTCCTCTGGGAGAAAGCCTTTTTTACGAGGGAAAAGAACTTCTTCTCCCCGTCGCCGTCAAGAGCCCTTTTTTCCTTAAGGTCCAGTGTCACCACCGCAGAGTCCACTTTGGGCCTCGGGTCAAAGCAGGCAGACGGCACGTCGATGACCTTTTTCACTTCGGCGTAGTACTGAAGGGACAGGGAGAGGACTCCGTAGTCCTTTCCTCCCGGCGGTGCAACTATGCGGTCCGCCACCTCTTTCTGCGCCATGACCGTGATCCTCTTTGCAGGGACCTTCTTTTCCAGTATCCCCAGCAGTATGGGTGTCGTTATATAGTACGGAAGGTTTCCGGCTATATACAGACCTCCGCTTCCCGGAGACGCCGAAGACCAGTCGAACTTCAGTATGTCCCCGTGGACTATCTCCACGTTGTCTCTTAAGGCAAACTTCGTCCTGAGGACAGGGATGAGCCTGTCGTCGAGTTCGACGGCTATGACCCTGCCCGCCCTTTCGGACAGGGCATCAGTAAGGGCACCGAGGCCAGGTCCTATCTCGACCACCGTATCCTCTTCGCCGCAGCCTGCAGCTTCGGCTATCCTTTCTATGACCTGAGCGTCCTTAAGGAAGTTCTGGCCCAGGGACTTCTTTGCCTTGAATCCTTTACTGCTCATCTTCGACTATATACAGGACCTCGTTGGGATATATCATGTGCAGCTGTGACCTCGCCTGGCTCTCTATGTACTCGGGGCTTGAGACGTTCTCAAGGGTGGCTTCAAGCTCTTCGATCTGCTGCTGGAGCTCGGAGAGCTTTTCCATAGCCTCGGCCCTCGACCTGCTCAATTCCCTGATCTGCACTATGAGTTTTCCGAAGAGGGCGACCATGACCAAAAACACGGCGACGGTTATTATGAGGTATTTCCTCAGTGCCTTGTTTCTCCTCGCCGCAGCCTCAGCTGCCTTTCTTTGGTTTTCCCTTTTCTTTTCGAGCTCCTCTTTCCTCTTTTCCCGGCGGAGCCGCTGCTCCTCCGTGGTCTTGTCGGATAGGATGCTCTCGGTCAGAATATCTCTTGGCATCGTTTCTGCTTTTTACTGATTGGTATAGTTATCGAAATATCCGGATATCCAGATTATGGGCGTTCCCTTGTCTCCGGAACCTGATGTCAGGTCGCAGAGGCTTCCGAGAAGGTCCGTAAGCTGCCTCGGCGTTGTGCCTTCCGAGGCCATCTTTCCCACCAGGTTGGCGTCTTTCTGCTTGATGGCTTCTTCAATGGCTTTCTTGAGCTCTTCTCCTTTGAGATCTGCGAAATCGTTATCCGCAAGGAACTTGAGCTTGAGCTCGTTGGGCTGTCCCACGAGGCCTGCCGTATGGAAGGGGGAGACCACAGGGTCTGCCAGTTCCCATATCTTGCCCACGGGGTCTTTAAAGGCTCCGTCACCGTAGACCATGACTTCCACGTGCTTGCCGCTGGCTTCGAAGAGCTTCTTTGCTATGCCGTCGACAATGGGCTGTCCGTCTCTCGGGAAGAGCTTTACGCTGTCTTCCGTTGCCTTGTTGGTTCCGAGAAGGCCGTAGTCCTTGTTGTATCCGGATCCGTCGACGCTTTCCGTGAGTATGTCGTCAAGGCCGTAGACGGTCTCGGCTCCTGCAGCTTTGAGCAGTCTCTTGGATCTTGCCCTTGTGTGTATGTCGCAGGTGAGCACGTTCTTTGTGTACCTGAGTATGGTCCTCGGGTCGTTCGCAAAGATGATCTCCGCTTCTGCGCCTTCGCCCGTTATTATCTCCTTGTAGTAGTCGATATAGTCGACTCCGGTGAATCTGTGCTTTTCATATCCGAAGAGCTCTCTCCACTTCGCTTCGGTCAGCACGTCGGTGTAGGGGTTCACACCGGCTTCGTCCATGCGGTCCTCGGAGATGAGGTGGTTGCCCACTTCATCAGAAGGATAGCTGAGCATGAGCCATATCTTTTTAGCTCCTTTTGCCATGCCTCTTAAGAGTATGGCGAATCTGTTTCTTGAGAGTATGGGCATGATGACGCCAAAGCTTCCGCCCGGGAACTTTGCCCTGATGTCGGCAGCTATCTGATCCGTGGTCGCGTAGTTGCCCTGGGCTCTTCCCACTATGGATTCTGTGACAGCGATAACGTCTCTGTCTCTGAGTTCAACTCCTTCTTCTCTCGAAGCCTTGAGTACGCTCTCCGATACGATAGCAACGATGTCATCGCCTGTTTTGATGATCGGGGCTCTTACGCCCCTGGAAATCGTTCCGAAACATCTTTCCATTTTTTGATTCCTCCTGAGAATGTATGTGAATATTTTGTAACCGATTTAGTAGAGCACAGAATCCGGGTCGATGGGCACGCCCTTGTACCTTACCTCGAAGTGAAGGTGGGCGCCCGTGGATATACCGGTGTTGCCGCTGTTTGCTATGTGCTGGCCCTGATAGACCTCATCGCCCTCTTTGACCAGAAGCTCACTGCAGTGTCCGTAGACGGTCATGTAAAGTCCGCCGTGGTCGATCTCGACCTCGTAGCCGTAACCGGAGTTGTATCCTGCAAAAGTGACCGTACCGCCGTCGGAGGCGTATACGTGGGATCCTTCGGCGCAGGCATAGTCGTTTCCTCCGTGAACTTCGGATACTCCGGGTATTCCGTACATCTCACCGAAGTACGCTGACTTGTACCACTCCGTGGTGGAATCCAGGGGGAAGATGAAGTAGCCAGTACCTTTGGTCTGCGGAATGGGCTTGGTGCCCTGGTAATACACGGCGTTGATGGGGTTAGCCGTTCTCGTGGACGAGATTATGGTCCTGGAGAGCTCTTCTCCGTTCTCTCTGACTATCTCCGCCACCACCAGTTCTTTGCCCGGCACTCCGGCGGAAACAAGGGTCCTTTCATCTTCATATATGGCCGAGTTGGTTATGAACTCGTAGTCGAAGGGGACGTCTTCCTCGTATGTAGCCGTTTCCACCGAATGTATGTGTATGAGGGCATGCATCTGCTCTCCGTCTTCAAGGTCCTTGACGCTGCCCGTCTGGAGATACTTAAGAGCATCCCCTGAGTTCCAGATATCTCCCAGGAGCACCTGGACCTCGTCTATGGTGACGGTCTCAAGGAAGCTGATGGCGGAATAGACTACACCTTCCCTTTCGCCGGCGTAGTCTTCCCTGAACGCCGCTATGACGGACTTGGCAACGTCCTCGCTCTCCATTATGACCGTGGTCTCTCCGTTGACCTTTATGGCGTAGCCCGTGGCCTGGAGATCCTTCATATAGTTGAGGGTGTTGAGGATCTGGTCGGAACTGTCCACGTTAAGGTTGAATCCGAATATCCTCTTGAACTGTATGTCTCTTCTTACGTCCAGGTTGATGTTGGCTCCCGTTACCTCCGAGAGCTCGTCTCCCAGAACGTCTATGGTCCTGTAGACCTCCTGCTTGCTCTTGGCCGTTCCCAGCTTCTTTCCGTAGTAGCTGTACTCATAGGCCGAGACCGAGCTTATGATGATGAGTATTACTGCCATGGAGCTCACGGCAGAAGAGAAAGTCATGAATATCCTTCTCTTGTGCAGGTCCATGATGTATATGAGGTCCCAGATCTTGTCGCTGAGCCAGTCGAAAGCAACGGACAGATAGTACCAGGCTATCCTGAACAGATTTGCTATGAATACGATTATGTCCCAGGTGTCGCGGCCCAGTTTGCAGATGAAGTCCCAGAAAGTCTCCTTCACGTTGTTGAAGCCCATGATGAACGGGCCCCAGGCGTCCCGGACGATGGCCCCGTACACAGCCCTTTCCTGCTCTCCCGTGACGTACTTCCTTTTGGACAGTTTCTTATCGGCAGCTGAGAGTTCCTTTACGAGCCTGATGGTGCGCGGAATGAAACCTTCGCGTCTTCTTCTCTTCTTTTCCTTTTTCTTGCCAAGAGCAGCCTTTGCGTCATACAAAGACTCGGAGGATGCCGCACTCTTTGCGGAAGATTTTGAACTCTTCGGCCTCCTCTTCCTTACCTCTTCGCGCTCCTTTTCCCTGACCTTTGCCCTGTGCTTCAGATTTTCCTCGAAATGGTCCTCATCGATGAGCCTGTCGAGCTTTTTGCGGCTCATCTCCGCGGATCTTTCGATGTCGTTCTTTGCCCAGATCTGCCTAAGGTTCTGAAGGCTGTTTTCTTCGCTATTGTTGTTTTTGCTTTCTTTGCTCATTTTTAACTTCCGTCAATCTGTCGAAATAGCAGCTGCACCTCGTGCCGTCTTCCATGACGCCTGTGTCGCCGCATTTGCTGCAGGTATATATGGGATCCAGTGCGTCGCTTCTGAATCCGTTTTCCTCAAGAAGCGCCGTCCTTTCTTTGGCAAGCTCCTGCTGCCTTTCCCGGGCCTGTGCAAGTGCAGCCTTTCCCGAAGCTCCCTTGAGTATATTTCTCGAAATGTTTATGCCGAGGGATCTTGACTCATCCATTATGTCCCTCAATCGTGGAACTTCCGTGAAGACCTTCTCCCTTAAGACGCGGGCTTTTGCCGCGTTCTCTTCTCTTATCTTTTCGTAGCGGTCCTCCACCGCCGTGAGTAGCTTTGCGTTCTCCTCGGCGGAGTCCGCATCCTCTTTAGCCTTTTCGGAAACCAGTATGCTGTTTATATAGTTGATGCTGGGGCTCGATATGCCGCTGGTCTTTTTGCAGGCTTTCAGAACGTCTTCTATGCTGCAGCCAAGGTCATCGGTCCAGCTGTCCATGACGGACATCTCCGCTTCGGTGGGATTCCTGCGGAAGCCCAGGGCCTTGAATACCCTCCTGTAGAAATCGTATCTTCTGTCGGTGTCGGCCAGATAGTCCTTTACCTTTTCCTCCGTATCGAGGCCTCTTTCCCGCCAGTCCATGAGTATCTTCTCCACATAGCGGTACCTGCTGCTCTTTCCGTTCTTTACACAGGTCCTGTACCCAAGGAGTATGACCGGAGGCTTCATGCCGAATTCCTTTAGCCATGATGCAACGGCCTCCGGCTCCTTAGCCTCCAGGAGCCTCCCCGTTTCGCTCTCTATGCTCTTGAAAAGGTCTGACACTTCCCTGTCGCTGAGCCTTTCAGCTGCGGGGGATCTCTTTATGCCTGCGCCTGCTCCGCCGAAGAACTTCTCCTTGAGCCTTACGAACTCCACCTCTGTCCTTCCGGAGCCGTCTTCCTTTGCGCGCCTTTCCACAAGGCCGCATTCCTCCCAGTACTCCCAGGCTTCCTCCACCTGCTTTTTCTCTATGGACAGAGCGGCTGCGATACGGTCGTCTCCGAAGTCCCTTCCCAGACCTGCGTACATCAAAGCAAGCAGGTAGACCTTCACGTAGTCTCCCGGCGCGCTCTTTGCGTACTCCGAAATGAAGATGTTCTCCACAGGGGTATCGTACAGAAAATAGTTGTCTATGTTTTGCTTCCTGTAATCCATCAGCCTTCGACTTCCTCGACTCTGCTTTCCTGGACCGTATCGGCGAATTTCTGGAACCTGGGCATCCAGGTGAGCTTCACCGTGCCGGTCTCGCCCTGGCGCTGCTTGGCTATGATGACCTCGCAGATGTTGTTGGGCTCAGCCTCTGCCTTCTTGAAGTAATCCTCCCTGTGAAGGAAGATGACCACGTCGGCATCCTGCTCTATGGAGCCGGAATCCCTGAGGTCTGAAAGGAGGGGCCTTTTGTCTCCTTCTCTTTGTACCGAGCCTCTCGAAAGCTGCGAGAGCACTATGACGGGACACTCCATCTCCCTTGCCAACTGCTTTAATTGCCTGGTCATCATGGAGACCTCGTTGACTCTGCTGTCGGACCTGCTCCCGGAGCTCAATATCTGAAGGTAGTCTATGATGATGAGATCCACATGCCTGTCTGCATTCATGCGGCGGCACTTGTTCCTGATCTCCATCACGCTTATGCCGGGCGTTTCGTCTATGAGAAGATCCGCTTCTTCGAATCTTCTGACCGCGCTGTTGACGCTCTCCCAGTCTTCTGCCGTAAGGTTGCCCGTTCTCAGTTTCCTGAGCTCGACCCTGCTCTGGGTGGAGAGCATTCTGTACCCTAAAGACTCCTCGGACATTTCCACCGAGAAGAATGCCACTCTCTTATGCTCCCTTAAGGCTGCATGCTCCGCTATATTCAGGGCAAAAGCAGTCTTTCCCATGGAGGGCCTTGCCGCCAGGACTATGAAGTCAGACTTCTGAAGTCCCGCGGTCCTGTCGTCAAGATCCCTGAATCCCGTGGAAAGGCCGGGGAGCTTGCCCCCGTTTTCCTGAGCCTCGGCTATGAGCTCAAGGTTCTTATCCAGGATCTTCTGTATCTTGGTGTAGTCCTTGGACTGCTTCTTTTTTGCAATATCAAAGATGATCTGCTCGGCATCATCGAGCACCTTTTCTCCGTCGAAGCTCTCATTGAGACTGCTTTCCACTATGGCGGAGCCTGCGCTTATGAGCTGCCTGTAGACCGATTTTTCCTGTATGATCCTCGCATACTGCACCGCGTTGGCCGTGGTGGGGACCTCGGAGAGCTCTGCTATGTAGCTCCTGCCTCCGCATGCCTCCAGGCTCTTTCTTCTGGAAAGTTCCTCGGTGACCGTCAGCATGTCTATGGGTACGTCACGCCTGTAGAGATCTATCATGGCGGTGAATATTTCCCTGTTGGCCTTGCTGTAGAAATCGTCCGGGTCTATGAACTCCGACACTTTGAAAAAGATGTCGTTGTCAAGGAGTATGGACCCCAGGACGCTTCTTTCGGCGTCGTCGCTGTGGGGCGGTATCCTTTCTATCTGCGCCATATCAAACCTCTATCCTGACCTTAAGCACAGCGGATATCTCGGGGAAGAGCTTCAGCTCCGCCTTGTAGTCTCCCGCCTGCTTTATATTCTCTTTAAGGACGACCTTTTTCTTGTCCATCTCTATTCCGTAGCTTTCCTCGAAGGCTTCAGCTATGTCCTTGGTGGTTATGGCTCCGAACAGCCTTCCGCCGTCTCCGGCCTTTCCTTTTATGACCACGGGGCCTGCCGATTCGATCTTCTTCTTGAGCTCGAGGGCGGCTTCCTTTTCTCTTTCTCTTTCGGCAGCCTCTGCCGCATTCTTCTTTTCGAGAGCCTTGAGGTTGGCGTCAGTGGCCTGCACGGCAAGTTTCTTAGGGATCAGGTAGTTCCTTGCATGGCCGTCCGAGACCTTGGCTACACTTCCCTTTTTTCCTATTCCTTTTACGTCTTCAAGTAAAATGACCTGCATAATTCCCTCCTAAAGAATTCCCTCGAGCCTCATGGCCTGGACTACCTGGCTGATATCCTCGTCGGGGGATACGTCCTGCTGCACCGCCGCAGCGTCTCTGCGTC
>CAYUGP010000072.1:0-7359 GCA_964444315.1 uncultured Oscillospiraceae bacterium
AGATATGAGCGAAGTAAAAGTTCCGAGGAGGATAGCCCAGACGGTGCTCAATTCTCTCAAAGGAGGAGTGGTGCCCAGGATAGGGCTCCCGTATATAGCTGTCGGGAGAAAGAGCGAGATAGAAGCTCTGCTCCATGACGTGGATATCATAAGCGAAGGAGGAGCATCCTTCAGGTTCATAGTCGGAAAATACGGATCGGGAAAGAGTTTCCTGATACAGACCATAAGGAATTATGTGATGGACAGGGGCTTCATCGTGGCCGATGCGGATCTTTCTCCCGAGAGAAGGCTCCAGGGCACGAGAGGACAGGGACTGGCTACATACAGGGAGCTCATAGGCAACCTTTCCACGAAGACGAAACCTGAAGGCGGAGCCCTCACTCTGGTCCTTGACAAATGGATAAGCAGCGTGCAGTCGGAAGCCGCTCTTGAGAAAGGCCTCGGTCCGGGAGATCCTGCGCTTACCGAGGCGGTCGACAGGAAGATATATGAGGTGACCATGGCGGTATCGGAAATGGTCCACGGTTTCGAGTTCGCAAAGCTCCTGTCCATGTACTACCACGCCTACTTGGAAGGAGACGACGAGACCAAGATGAAGGTGGTCCGCTGGTTCAGAGGAGAATACTCTCTGAAGACTGAAGCCAAGCAGGAACTCGGCGTTAACATAATCATTACAGACGACGACTGGTACGACTATCTCAAGCTCTTTGCGGTATTCTTCAGACTTGCCGGATATTCCGGGATGATGATAATGATCGATGAGCTCGTAAATATATACAAGATACCCAATACGGTCACAAGGCAGTACAACTACGAGAAGATACTGACCATGTACAACGACACTCTTCAGGGCAAGGCAAGGTATCTGGGTATAATAATGGGATCCACGCCCCAGGCAGTGGAGGACAGAAGGAGAGGGATATACAGCTATGAAGCCCTCCGCTCGAGGCTTGCAGAAGGCAGGTTCTCAAAGCCCGGAGCCAGAGATCTGCTTGCTCCCGTCATACGCCTTGAGCCTCTTACCGCAGAGGAGATGCTGGTCCTTTGCGAGAAGCTTTCGTCCATGCACGCAGGGCTTTACGGATATGAGGAGAGGCTGAGCCAGGAAGAACTGACATCCTTCATCAAACTCGAGTACTCCCGCATAGGAGCCGATCAGAACATTACTCCCAGGGAGGTCATAAGGGATTTCATAGAGCTCCTTGACCTTACATATCAGAATCCCGGGCTTTCACTTCAGCAGCTCATAGAGTCGGACGGGTTCACTTACGCAAAGTCGGAGGCGGTCTCCGATGATGCGGAGGATTCCTATGCTGAGTTCACTATATAGGTATTAGGCGATGGATGTATTCGAAAGATATGCCCCCTTCATACAGGACTATATCTACCGCTCCGGCTGGAAGGCTTTAAGAGGCGTTCAGAATGCAGCCGGGGAGGCCATTTTCGGCACGGACGAAAACGTGCTTCTGACGGCATCGACTGCGTCGGGCAAGACAGAAGCGGCATTTTTCCCCATACTCACGCTTATGGAAGAAGATCCTCCCGAAAGCGTGGGAGTATTGTATATTGCTCCTTTGAAGGCACTTATAAACGACCAGTTCGGAAGACTGAACGAAGTCTGTGAGGAGGCAGGGATCCCCGTTTACCGCTGGCACGGAGACGTGGCCCAGTCACAGAAAAGGAAGATCATCAACAAGCCTGCGGGAATACTTCAGATCACTCCGGAATCCCTGGAATCGCTTATGATAAACAAGCATATGGAGATACCGAGCCTCTTTCATGACCTTCGCTTCGTGGTCGTGGATGAGATACACTCGCTCCTTAGAGCGGACAGGGGGCTTCAGACCTTCTGCCTCATAGAAAGGCTGTGCAGGCTTGCAGGATGCGACCCCAGAAGGATAGGACTTTCAGCCACCATAGGCGATCCCGAAGCAGCCGGAGTTTTCCTTTCCGCCGGCAGCAGCCGTTCCTGTCTCATTCCTAAATTCGACGGAGGGCAGGAAGTGTGGAGGCTCTCCATGGAGCACTTCTACAACACGCTGCCACAGGCCGACGAGGGTATGGATTTCGAATGGAAAAATCCTGTGACCGAGAAGGCCACGGACATCGCGCCGAAAGCGGCAGACCCGGGGATAGGGTATATATTCGAACACACAAAAGGCAGGAAATGCCTCATATTCACCAATTCAAGGGAAGAATGCGAGACCGTTTGCCAGCAGCTGAGGGCATACTGCGATGCCAACAAAGAGCCTGACAGATTCCTTATACACCACGGAAATCTATCGGCTTCCTACAGGGAAACAGCAGAAGCCGAGATGAAGGATGACGAGTCCATGCAGTCCGTATGCGCGACGGCGACTCTGGAACTCGGCATAGATATAGGCAGGCTCGAGAGAGCCTTTCATATAGACGCGCCTTTCACCGTCTCCGGTTTTCTCCAGAGGCTCGGCAGGACCGGAAGAAGGGGCGATCCTTCGGAGATGTGGTTCGTCATGAGAGAGGAGCATCCCGAAGCAAGGTCCATGCTCCCCGTCATGATACCCTGGTACATGATACAGGGCATAGCACTGGTGCAGCTCTATGCAGAGGAGAGGTTCGTGGAGCCCCCGAGGACCGACAGGCTTCCCTACAGCCTTCTCTATCACCAGACCATGAGCACCCTTGCGTCCTGCGGGGAGATGACTCCCGCAGAACTTGCATCAAGGGTCCTTTCCCTCAATGCATTCAGGCGCATCACACAGGATGACTACAGGCTGCTCCTTAGGCACCTTCTGGACATGGATCACATCATAAGGACAGAAAACGGAGGCCTGATGCTGGGACTTACGGGGGAGAGGATAGTAGGTAATTACAAGTTCTACGCTGTATTCCAGGAAAACCTTGAATATACAGTAAGGGCAGGCTCCGAGGAGCTAGGCACCGTGGTGAAACCGCCTCCTGCGGGAGACAAGGTCGCCATAGCCGGAAGAGTGTGGCTGGTGGATGAGGTCGACCACAAAAAACACATAGTTTACGTCACTCTGGTCAAGGGAAATATACCTGCTTACTTCGGAGACGTGGCAGGAGATATACACACGAAGATCCTTGAAAAGATGTATCAGGTACTTCTCGAGGATGCGGATTATCCCTACCTCATGAGGCAGGCCGTGGCCAGGCTCCGGGATGCAAGAGGAGCATTCGCAAGGTCCGGCATGGCAGACAGTCCCCTGATTCCTCTGGGCGGCAATATGTGGGCTCTTTTCCCGTGGCTGGGGTCCTATTCTTTCCTTGCCCTTGAAAGGTTTCTTAAGATAAAGTGCGGCAAGAGGCTGGGGCTCAAAGGATTCAGTTCTTCAAGGCCTTACTATATGCAGTTCACCATGACTGCGGGCGAAGAGGAGTTTTACGAAGTGCTTAGAGAAGAAGCTCTGAAAGACTTCGACCCCATGGACCTCGTTTATGAAAGGGAAGTGCCGGTATTCGAAAAGTACGATGAATACGTTCCGGCAGAGCTTGTGCGCAAAGGCTTCGCCTACGGCGTTCTGGATATACAGGGAATGAAAAAGAGGATACTCGGCTGGAAAGTCAGGGAAGACGATGCGTTTTTGCCTGTTTCGGAAGAGGATCTATGAAAGGAATGATATGTCACAGATAGAAGAATTCAAAGAAGTCATAAGACGGCTCCGGGCAAAGGACGGCTGCCCCTGGGACAGGGAGCAGACCCACGGATCCCTTAAAAAGGACATAATGGAAGAAGCAGGAGAGCTCCTGTGCGGCATAGACCTCTATGAGGAGACGGGGATCGCAGACAGCATGAGAGAGGAACTCGGAGATCTTCTCATGCTAATAGTCATGGAATGCGAGATAGCCTCAGAAGAGGGGCTTTTTGACTTTGAAGACGTTGCAGGAGATGTCAAGGATAAGATGATAAGGCGTCATCCCCATGTTTTCGGAGACGTTAAGGCAGATACCACCGAAGAGGTCCTGAAAAACTGGGACATCATAAAAAGGGACGAAAAAAAAGGCCGCGAGTGGATGGATGCAAACATCCCTCAGGCCTTTGATGAAGCTGCAGAGCTTTTGCTCAAAGCAAAAGAAAAAAAGCTCAGGAAGCTCAAAGAACAGGCATGACGCAGGTCGTAAAGAAGAGCTTTGCTCCTTCTTTCCCAAGGACCTTCTCCATGGTAGCGCTGGAAGGGTTGCCTTCCTTTAGCATGCGCTCCCTGAAGCGAAGGAGCCCTTCGATGTTCCCCGGGTCCTTAGCTGCGCTCTTTGCAAGATCCATATATGCCCTTATGCTTTCTTCTGCCATGGCATAAAGCATATCTTCGTCTGCCCCTTCTCCGCCCTTTATGAGCGATACGGGCATGCGTTATTTTATATACCAGGCGTCTTTCTCGTCGTAATCGGGAAGAGCCCGGTATTTTTCTTTGATTTTGGATAAACTTTCGAAGTGCAGATCCTTACCCGTGCAGTCGTAGTATTCCACGTATGACAGGGATTTGTTTTTCATGGACATCGTATCTATGAGGAGGTAGGGCAGGTCGCCTCCTTCATCCGGCATGAATGAAAGGGTAAGAAGCTTCATGGCTCCTCCCATTGCTGATGTATCCATGAGGAACAGGTGTCCGTAGCCTTCCGACTTCAGCAGATGAGATCCGAACCTCATCATGGGGATGAGCCGGGGATACTTCATGGATGCGTATTCCTTAGGTGTCACTTCCGAAAAGCCCTTGGATATGTCGCTGAGGACCAGGGCTTTAAGCTTTTCTGTCAGATCCATGGTTCTTCCTTATGATCAGTAGAGCTGTACCAGAATATCTATGCACTTATCAAGCCCCAGCTCTCCGCTGTCCAGACATATATCATAGTTCTGAGCCTGTCCCCATTTCATGTCGGTGTAGAAGCGGTGGTATGCGGCTCTTCTCTTGTCTTTGTCTTTCAGACGCTGCTCGGGGGTCTCTTCTCTCTCTCCGTATTCCTTGACGATCCTTTCTGCTCTCTTTTCCATGCTGGCATGGATGAACACTGTCAGAAGATCTGCCTTTTCACGGAGTATGTAATCTGCGCAGCGTCCCACGATGACGCAGGGACCCTTCTCCGCAAGTTCAGTGATGACTTTGCTCTGAATATTCCAGATCTTGTCCTGGTTCGTAAGACCGTTGGTCCTGTCGGAAAGTATGGTCGAGAGCCATCCTCCGGCGGTCTCTTCTCCTTCTTCTCTGACATAGGCTTCCGCATAGCCGCTTTCTTCGGCTATCTTCTGAACCAGTTCCGCATCGTAGCATGGAATGCCGAGCTTTTCGGCCGTTCTTCTGCCTATGGTACGTCCGCCGCTGCCGAATTCACGGCTGATGGTTATGATTCTGTTTGACATGGTTTCTCTACCTCCACTTTCAATCATATTATCATAAGTCGGAATTAATGTTAACTGATTGTACATCACCTTTTTCTTTGATATAATATTGAAGGTTAAGGTTTTATCAGACCTAAATTCAATCATTTTTGTATCAAAAGGAGAGAAACACAAATGAAAAAAGTATTAGTAGTTCTTCTCGTTCTTGCTATGGTATTCAGCTTTGCAGCTTGCGGCAAGAAGGAAGAAGCACAGGAAGAGACCTATGAGCTCGCATTCGTAACAGACGTAGGGCAGCTTATGGACGGTTCCTTCAACCAGGGAACATGGGAAGGCGTTGAGAACTACGCAAAAGCTCACGACAAGACCTATAAGTACTATCAGCCGGCAAACGGATCTGAAGCAACAGACGACGACCGTATCGCTGCAATGAGAGCAGCTGTAGACAACGGAGCAAAAGTCGTAGTGTGCGCAGGATTCATGCAGGGCGGCGCTCTTGAGACAGTTGCAAAGGATAATCCCGATGTCGCATTCGTATTTATCGACGGATGGGCGATGGGTCTTGACAACGTCGCAGGAATCGCATTCAAGGAAGAACAGTGCGCATACCTCGCAGGATATGCAGTAGTCAGAGAAGGCTATGAGAAGCTTGGATTTGCAGGCGGCGGCGGTGGAACGAACCCGGCATGCTGCAGATACGGCTACGGATTCGTACAGGGCGCTAACGACGCAGCAAAGGAACTCGGAAAGACAGTCGAAGTTAACTACACATGGCAGTACGGCGAGAACTTCTCCGCAGCTCCCGAACTTAAGCCCCTTATGGATGGCTGGTTCGCAAACGGAACACAGATCGTATTCGCAGCAGGCGGACAGATCTGCGTACCTATCTTCCAGTCTGCAGAAGAGAACAATGCAAAGGGTGTCGGAGTTGACGTAGACCAGAGTAAGGATTATCCGGTTGTTATCACTTCAGCTCTTAAGGGACTTTCAGCAGCAACAGAGTGGGCTATCCAGAAGTACTATGACGGCAAGTTTGCAGAGATTGCCAACCAGTCCATCAGCCTTGGCGCAGCGGAAGACGCAGTCGGACTTCCCACAGCAACATGGGCACTCCAGAACTGGACAGTTGCAGAGTATGAAACTCTTCTCCAGGGTATCGTCAACGGAACAGTTCCTGTAGACGGCACTATCTATGAGCATGAGACAATCGGAAACGTAAGTTTCAGCAACGTAAAGGTAAACTATCAGTAGTATAGCTTTTTGTAAAAGAAGGGTCCTTTGGGCCCTTCTTTTTTTCAAAGAAACGAAAGGAAGGAGAATTAAATATGGCAGAAAACGATTATGTCATTGAAATGCTCCACATTACGAAGAAATTCCCGGGGATAATAGCCAATGATGATATTACTCTTCAACTCAGAAAAGGAGAGATACATGCTTTGCTCGGAGAAAACGGAGCCGGAAAATCGACTCTCATGTCAGTTCTTTTCGGTCTTTACCAACCCGAAGAGGGTATCATAAAAAAGAACGGAGAAGAAGTTAAGATCAACAGTCCTAACGACGCTACAGCGCTGCACATCGGTATGGTGCACCAGCACTTCAAACTTGTCGATGTGTTTACCGTGCTCGACAATATCATTCTGGGAGCGGAAGATACCAGGATGGGCTTCCTCCAGAAAAAGACCGCGAGGAAAAAGGTACAGGAACTGTCGCAGAAATACGGTCTTTACGTAGATCTGGATGCCAAGGTGGAAAACATCACCGTAGGCATGCAGCAGAGAACGGAAATACTCAAGATGCTCTACAGGGATAACGAGATCCTCATATTCGACGAGCCGACGGCTGTTCTTACGCCGCAGGAGATCGATGAACTTATGCAGATAATGAAGAATCTCGCAGCCGAAGGAAAGAGCATCCTGTTCATATCACATAAACTCAATGAAATCATGGCGGTTGCCGACAGAGTAACTGTACTTCGTAAAGGTAAATATATCGGTACCGTTAATACCAAGGATACTAACAAGCAG
>CAYUGP010000073.1:0-7147 GCA_964444315.1 uncultured Oscillospiraceae bacterium
GAGATCGAAGCTCCCCTGGTGGCAGCCAAGGCAAAGCCCGGTCAGTTCATCATCCTCCGCGTGGACGAGGACGGTGAGAGGATACCACTTACGGTGGCGGGCACAGACAGAAAGCGCGGCGCGGTCAAGATAATTTTCCAGACCGTCGGGGCGACCACGGAGATCTTGAGCCATAAGGAGGCCGGAGAGTTCCTTCAGGATTTCGTCGGGCCTCTGGGGCTTCCGACAAAAACAGACGGGATAAAAAAAGTCTGTATAGTCGGAGGCGGAGTGGGATGCGCCATAGCCATGCCCATAGCGCAGGAACTTAAAGCCCTGGGCGCTGAAGTGACGTCTGTGATAGGTTTCAGGAGCAAGGATATCGTCATACTCGAAGACGAGTTCAAAGAGTGCTCTGACAGGCTCTTCGTCATGACAGACGACGGGTCTTACGGCCTTGAAGGAAATGTCACTGTCCCTCTTAAGGAGATGCTGGAAAAGGGGGAGCGCTTTGACGAGATAATAGCCATAGGTCCTCTGATCATGATGAAGTTCGTGGTGGCTGCGGCAAGGCCTTACGGCATACCGGTCACCGTTTCCATGAACCCCATAATGATAGACGGTACGGGCATGTGCGGAGGCTGCAGGCTCACCCTTGAACAAGGCGGCAAAAGGGTGACCAGATTTGCCTGCGTCGACGGGCCTGATTTCAACGGATACGAAGTCGACTTCGACGAAGCCATGTCAAGGAACAGGATGTATGCGGATTTTGAAAAGCATGCCTATGAAGAGGCCTGCAATCTGTTTGGGAAGGAGGCTCTGTGATGTCGGCACTTGCAGCGAAGAAAAACCCAATGCCCTCCCAGGATCCCAAAGAAAGGGCGCATAATTTCAGTGAAGTTGCTCTGGGATACAGCGAAGAGGCTGCGTTGGCGGAAGCGTCGAGGTGTCTCGGGTGCAAGAACAGTCCCTGCGTGGGAGCCTGCCCCGTGGGTATAGACATCCCGGGCTTCATAGCCAAGGTTAAGGAAAAGAAATATGAAGAGGCTTATGCGGTCATAGATAAAAGTTCATCTCTTCCTGCGGTATGCGGAAGAGTGTGTCCCCAGGAAAAACAGTGCGAGTCGAAGTGCACCATGGGCATAAAGCACGAATCCGTGGGCATAGGCAGGATAGAGAGGTTCGTAGCCGACTATCACAACGAACACTGCACAAAAGCCCCGGCAAGACCTGATGGCAACGGGCACAGAATAGCGGTGGTCGGGTCCGGTCCTTCAGGGCTTACCTGCGCGGGAGACCTGGCAAAGAAGGGCTACAGCGTGACCGTATATGAAGCTTTGCATACGGCGGGAGGAGTGCTTGTCTACGGCATACCCGAGTTCAGGCTTCCGAAAGCCATAGTGGCTAAGGAAGTGGATACTCTAAGAGCCTTAGGCGTAGATATACAGACCAACGTAGTCATAGGAAAGACTCTTACAGTGGACGAGCTCTTTGAAATGGGCTTCGAAGCCGTGTTCATAGGTTCGGGAGCGGGCCTTCCCAATTTCATGAACATCCCCGGTGAATCGCTCAAGGGCGTATATTCGGCCAATGAGTTCCTCACAAGGTCGAACCTTATGAAGGCGTACAGGGAAGACCCCGTGACGCCCATAATGAAGGGCGGAAAGGTGGCTGTGGTCGGCGGAGGCAACGTGGCCATGGATGCAGCCAGGACCGCTCTGAGGCTCGGTGCGGAAAAGGTGTACATAGTATACAGAAGGTCCATGGAGGAGCTCCCTGCCAGAAAAGAGGAAGTGGAGCACGCCGTGGAAGAGGGCGTGGAATTCAGGCTCCTGAACAACCCTGTGGAGATACTGGGGTATGAGAATGCGGAAGATCCCAAAGATCCCCGGAACGGTTTCGTAAGGAGCATAAGATGCATACGCATGGAGCTGGGAAATCCGGATGCTTCAGGCAGGAGAAGCCCTGTTCCGATCGAAGGTTCTGAATTCGAGCTCGAGGTAGATACCGTGGTCATGGCCATAGGCAATTCTCCCAATCCTCTGATCAAAGATACTACAGAAGGGCTTGAAGTAAACAGAAAAGGTTGTATCATCGTAAATGAGGACGGCCTCAGCTCAAGAGACAGGATATATGCCGGCGGGGACGCCGTGACCGGAGCCGCAACGGTCATTTCCGCCATGGGCGCGGGCAAGCTTGCGGCAAAATCTATAGACAGGTATTTGAACGGAAAATGAGAAAGATATATCTTAGCGCAAACAGATATACACAGGAGCAGGAAGAAAAGGCGTACAAGGTCTCGGAGCTTCTCAGGGAGCGCGGATGTGAAGTCACGCAGGATCCCAGAGAATGCGACCTCGTAGTTTCCTTGGGAGGCGACGGCGCCATGCTCAAAGCGGCAAAGGTGGCCCTGGCAATGGATAAGCCCCTTGCAGGCATAAATGCGGGGCGGCTCGGTTATCTTTGCGCTATAGAGCTTGCGGATCTGGACAAAAACGAGGATCCCTTCTCAGGCCTTAAGGTGAGCGAGAGGGCTGTCCTTGAAACTGAAGCCGGAGGACAGCATTGCTACGCTCTTAACGACGTGGTCCTGGGCAAGCGCTTCTACGGCCAGACCGTGGAGATGGAAGTCCTACTGGACGGCCGGACGGTCATGGGCATAAGGGGCGACGGTCTCATAATCTCCACGCCCACCGGTTCCACCGCCTACAACAGGAATGCGGGAGGCCCTCTTATGCTTCCGGATGTAGATGCATTGTGCCTTACTCCCATCTGCTCGGCTGAAAAGCCCCTGGTCGTAAGCGGCAGAGGCAAGCTTGAGGTCCGTATAAAGAGGGGAGACTGCGATGTGTATATAGACGGTGTGAAGGTGGAGAGCGACCAGACGAGCTATTTCCTGCGCTGTGCGGAAAAGAAACTCTGGCTTTTGCATTGAAGGCGGTCATGATACCAAAAAGCGTTAGGTCACTGCGGAGCACCGGTCCGGATCTGAAGCCGGATGCTCCGTTTTTGCTTTGATGGAGGACTGCTTTTTACCCTAAACAATTCACAAGAACTTCAATATAGATGTAGAAGAAAAGCACTGAAAATGGTACAATATAATGTCCGAATATGACCTCGCATATGCGGTGCGCATACGGGGCAGGACATGGATGAAACACGGACTGAAAAATGGCAGAAAAAAAAGTATCCGGACTGAAAAAAGAAGATATAAAAGTACTTCACGAAGACAAATATCTCAATCTCTATCACTGCAGCTATGAGACCAATCCTCATTATCTCGTGGCAAGCAGGAGAAAAAAGGACGATCTTATCGCTCTCAAATCGGATGAGGAATACAGAGAACTTCTTTCCGATGCGGTCACCTGCGTCCTTATCGTTGAAACTCCGGGAGAGGAGCCGAGGCTCTATCTTGAAAGGGAGTTCCGCTATCCTGTAGGGCGCTTTCTTCTGAGCCCGCCTGCAGGTCTCATAGACAAAGGCGACGGAGACGGCGGCGCTGACCCTAGGATCACCGCGGCAAAGAGGGAGATAAAAGAGGAGACCGGCATAGAGGTCAAGGACAGCGATGAGATCTTCGTCGCAAGCCCGCTGGTGTTCAGCACACCCGGCATGACCGATGAGAGCAACGCCATGATATGCGCCAGGGTCAGCCTCCCGGATCTGTCATCGCTCACTACCGACGGAGCGGAAGGGACCGAGTGCTTCGGGGACTACTGCCTTCTTACGAAATCGCAGGCCGAGGAGCTGCTCAGAACGGGCAGAGACGATGATGGCCTTTACTATTCCGTGTTCACCTGGGCAGCGATGCTGTATTTCGTCAGCCAGTGCTGACTTATATATAGAGGGGTATACAGTCCATAAAAAAGGACGGAAAGGAACGGCTGCTTCCCTGAAGGGAGCGGCAGGAAAGGATTTATGAAATCAAAGAAGAAAAAAACCAGCGGAGGCATCATTGCAGGGAGGGTAGTGCTCGTCGCTCTTACGACCATAGTCGCGATACTGCTCGCCCTTGTCGTGATCATCGGGACCATAGTCAAAGGACCTTCCATTGCTGCGAGGGACACCTTTGTCACAACGGTCCTTGAGTCGGGAAATCTCAAATTCCTTGCTCATGTGTTCCTGAGCAGCGATGAGATCAATGAGATAGTGGAAAAGACGTCGATGGGCCAGATGGATACCGACATAGATCAGGACCTCATAAACACCGATACCGAAGTTGAAGGAGACTTCGACGAGAACGGAGTGGAGATAGTCACCATCAACGGAAGCAACTACTATGCCACGATGCTCATAGTAAAGGATCCCTCCAAGGTCCAGGTCGGGACTTCGTACAACAGCAATAACGGTTACTGGGGAGAATACGGAGAGAACATCGACGACCTGGTGATACATAACGGTGCCATCGGAGGAGTCAACGGAGGCATATACGTTGCGGACCTCAACAAGGGTGGTTCCCCTTACGGAGTGTGCGTCTCAAGAGGCCTCATCGAGTACAACGATCCTTCGGGATATCCCTATTACGGAATGTACATGATAGGCCTTGATAACAGCAATATACTCAGGATAGTCTCTATCGAAGGATGGAGCCCGGATCAGTTCTCAGCCTACGTTTACGAGAACGGTATAAGGGATGCCGTAGCATTCCAGGATGAAGCCAGCGATGCGAACAACCACTTCGTTCCCCTTATCATCAACGGCGAGGCAAGAGAGCTCAACGGAGCAGGCTCCGGAGCCAATCCGCGTACGGTAATAGGCCAGAGAGAGGACGGAGCCATACTCCTTCTCGTGACCGACGGAAGAGGTAAATCCGGACATCTGGGAGCGACGGCTTCCGACCTCATAAGCATCATGCTCAAGTACGGTGCAGTCAACGCGGCCAACCTGGACGGAGGCAGCTCTTCCTGCATGTACTACAACGGGAAGATGCTCATGGACAGCGTCACCCTCTGGGCGACAAACTCTTCATGGAAGCTTCCCACAGGCTTTGTGATCATGAAGTAGCGAATGGAGGATAGAGATGGCAAAAACAAAGAAAAAGAAAAAGAAGAGCCTCTTCGGAAAGTTCTACTTCGCATACCTGTTCGTTATAATCGCAGCTCTCGTTCTGCTTTTCTTCCATGTACGCAGCGTCATGGTGGATTTCGAGGAAAGCCAGCCTGACAACTATGTCATCAGCCTTCTGAAGCATGCGGGAAGAGGAGACAAGGCTCTGGGCGACTATCTACTTGAAAACTGCTTTGCTGCAGATGATTACGGCGATCCGACGGCCAGGTCCACAGAGTTCTATAACACGGACGCTCATGCAAAGCTCACGGCAAAGAAAAATCTCAGCTACTCCGAAGGCGACATATCCGTATACGACGTTTCCGCTGACGAGAAGCCTTTCATCACCGTTGCCATAGAAAAGAGCGGTGAAAAGAGGATGCTCGGTATATTCAATGTATCCTCCTACAAGCTGAAATACGCTTTTGTAAGGAATCCCGAGATATCGAAACCCAGCTTCAAGCTGTCCGGCGACGGCACCGTATCATTCAGCGTAGTGCTTCCCGATGACTTCACTCTGAAGTTCAACGGAGCTCCTGTGGATACATCTTCAGGTACAGAAGGTATAGTCGAGGATTTCTCGGCGTTCAGCGCTTACGAGGCTGTTCCTAAAGGCACCAGGATGGATTTCACTCTTCACTACGATCCCATCATCACCGTTGAGAACAACGTGGGCCAGGAAGTAAGGCTAAATTCGGATATCACTTCTGAAGGCAATTTCTACTATGCAGCTGCCGATTACGGCACCGACGAGGCTCAGAGAGCCGCAGTGAGCCAGGTAGGAGATTTCCTGGCAATGTATAAACTCTGGGCAAGGTTCATGACAGACGACGTTGGAGGATATTATCACGGCTACTACGACGTCAAGGAAGGCTGCAGGATAATGCCCGGTTCCAGACTTGAAGACCAGGCCTGGGCGTGGGCCAATTCCATCGACATCACTTTCGTCAGCGACCACTACGGTTACTACTTCCAGAACGAAAGCGTAGACAACTACATCCTTTACAACGATGATTTCTGCTCTGCAGACGTCCGCTTCGATGAAGTCATTTCAGTGGCAGGGGTCGGAGACAGAGTCATTCCATACAACAACAGAATGTTCTTCATACGCCAGAACGGCGAATGGTACTGGGTAGGGCAGTTAGACCTTACCGGAAGGTAATGATATGTGCCGGGAATTCAGATTTGAGTTCCCGGCTTTATACGGGAAAGGTATAGAAATGTATCCTGTGGACAGGGAACCTGAAGAGGCTTTGCTTTATCTCTTCAACGAAGGAAAATACTACAACGCGGCTGATCTTTTCGGGGCTCATATGGGCGAGAGCTACGGAAAGACGGGCGCGCGTTTTACTGTCTGGGCTCCGGGCGCGAAAAGCGTTCACGTTTACGGTGATTTCAATTCATGGAACGACTGGGACAGGGAACTCTCTTCCGTCGGAAGCACCGGCGTATGGTCTTTGTTCGTACCGGGAGCAAAACCCGGCGACAAATACAAATATGTGATCGAAACGGCCTCCGGAGAAAAGCTCATAAAGTCCGATCCTTTTGCGTTCTGGTCCGAGAAGAGACCTTCCACCGCTTCGGTGGTATGGGACCTGGGCTTTGAGTGGTCCGATGGAAGGTGGATCTCCAAAAGAGAAAAGACAGATCATTTCAGGCAGCCCAAAAATATATATGAAGTCCACGCCGGTTCATGGAAAAAGGAAGGCGAAGACTTTTATAACTACCGCAGGCTTGCGGATGAGCTCATACCCTATGTCAAGGATATGGGGTATACCCACATAGAGCTCCTTCCCCTTATGGAGCACCCCTTCGACGGCTCCTGGGGCTATCAGGTAACGGGTTTTTACAGCGCCACATCCAGATACGGCACTCCGCAGGACCTCAAATATCTTGTAAACAAGGCGCATAAGGCCGGCATTGGAGTCATCTTCGACTGGGTACCGGGCCATTTCTGCAAGGATGCCCACGGTCTTTACAAGTTCAACGGCAGTTTCCTCTACGAAAAGGAAGAGCATCCCCAGTGGGGCACCATGAAGTTCGATTACGGCAGGAAAGAGGTTAGGTCCTTCCTCCTTTCCAACGCCATGTACTGGCTCGACGAGTACCATGCGGACGGCAT